>JBAWEN010000264.1:0-2790 GCA_049591215.1 Methylocystis sp.
CCGGCTTTGTCGTGCTGCTGATCGCGCTGATGTTCTCCTTCGCGCTGATCTTCGAGGCGATGGGCCAGGACGCGCCGCTCGACGTGATCCTCGCGCGCGCGATCCTCGACGTGAAGGAAGGCTGGCCCCTGGCCTTCGGCGCGGCGGGCGTTTGGTTCTGCATCGCATATCTCTTTCACCAGAAGATGATCGACTACGCCACGGGCTCGGCTGGCGTAACGCGCGCGCAGGCGCCGCGGCTCTATAATCTGCTGGAGAATCTTTGCATCTCCCGCGGCATTCCGATTCCGCGGCTGAAGATCATCGAGGACGGCGCGCTCAACGCCTTCGCCAGTGGGCTGCGCGACGGCAATTACAGCATATCGGTGACGCGCGGATTGCTCGACCATCTGACCGACGCGGAGGTCGAGTCGGTGCTGGGCCACGAGTTGACGCACATCCGCAATCGCGACACGCAGATGATGGTGATCGCGACGATTTTCGCCGGCATTTTCGCCTTCGCCGCGGATCTCACTTTCCGTGGGTGGAACTTCCCGTTTGGCTTCTCGCCGCGCCGCGACAATTCGCGCGAGGATCGCAGCGGCGGCGGCGCCATCATCGCCATAGTGATCGCGCTGGCGATCATCGCGCTGAGTTTTGGCGTCTCCGTGCTGATCCGCTTCGCCCTGTCGCGCTCGCGCGAATATCTCGCCGACGCCGGCTCCGTCGAACTGACCAAGGATCCCGACGCGATGATCTCGGCGCTGCGCAAAATCTCCGCCAATGCGACTATCCCCGCCATGCCCTCGCGCATGCAGGCCTTCTTCATCGAGAGCCCTGCGCTGCTGCCAGAGGGCGGCTGGCTCGCGACGCACCCGCCAATCGAGGATCGCATCGCCGCGCTGGTGGAATTCGCCGGCGGGCGCGACCAACCGGCGACCGCTTACGTCGAGCCGCCTCCGCCGCCGCCGTCCTTCCTGCCCCCGGGCGTCGGACCAAACGCCCCGCCGCCGCCGGGACCGTGGGGGTGATTGATTTCCTTCGTATAAACTCGAGGTAAGGCTCCCTAAGCCGCCGAGCAAATCGGAACGATTGCCCAACGGCTCGGTCACAGGGCCGGCTGGTACATCTCATCGGCGGATAGCGAGGCGACGCCGAGTTCGGCGGCGACCGCGTCGACCGCGCGCTGGGCGACGGCGAGGTCGACCCGACCGTCGGAAGAGAAATACGGACCGATGTAGCGCTCGTAGTATTGCCGCGCTTCGTCGCTGGTCAGCCGGCCCAGGAAGGCGCCGATGTAGTCGACGGCCAAACGGGGTTGTTCGGCGATCGCGACAAGGGCTCGCCGGTTGGCTCGCATCAGCGCCTGCAGCGCTGGGTCGTCGAGGGGGATGCGAGCGGGGTCCACGGCGATTCCCACGGTAGGAATCTGGAAGTGATCGCCGACCCAGGACAGCACCGAAAAGCCCTCCTCGGTGGCGACCTGTTCGGGCGAGAACGTGCTTCCCACGTAGGCCGCGTCGATCGAGCCGTCGCGAAGGCGGCGCAGATCCATCTGGTAGTCGCCCGGGGCGCGCGCCACGCACTTCACGTCGCGATCGGGGTCTAAACCGTGCATGCGCAGCACGATCCGCGCGAAACAACCAGGCGCGGTGCGGGGTGGGTGCACCGCCAGTCGGCGCCCACGAAGATCGTCCATGGATTTCACGTCGACGCCGCCCATGAACCAGAACAGCGGGCGATGGGTGTTGACGACCAGCGCGGTCCAGTTGACGCCGCCGGTCAGTCGCGTCAGCAGGGCTCGGCCCAAACCGATAGTCGCGCCGCCTCGCAGGCGTTCGGCGTTCCACCGGATTCCGTCGCGGATGGCGACGTGGACACCTTCGTCCTCGAAATATCCCTGCTGATCGGCCACATATGCGATCAGTTCTTCGTGGACGCCACGACCCACATAGGTCAAATCAATCGTGCGCATCGGCTTAGCCCCCCTCCCAATCTCGGACAGCGCGCCCGTGCCGTCGCGTTCAATCCATCGCAAGGCCCCCGTTGACCGGAAGGTAGTGGCCGGTGGTGAAGCCGGACTCCTCGCTCGCCAGGAACGCCACCGTCTTGGCCACATCGTCGGGACGGACGAGTCGTCCCATCGGGGTGGCCGCGGTGAGCTCGCGCACCCGCTCGGCCGTGAGTTGCTCGCTCGCCGGGGACCCCTCCACCGTGGCTGGCGCGACCAGGTTGGCGGTGATCCCGTGCGGGGCCAACTCCAAGGCGACGTACCGCACGAATTGATCCAGGGCCGCCTTGGCGGTGCCCAGCGTGATCATCCCATCACGCGGAAGACGCGACAGCCCGGTGCTCAGATAGACGAGCCGACCGTAGCCGCGCGAAACCATTCCCGGCACGACCGCCTTCGTGACCAAGAACGCGGCGCGCAGCTCACTGTCCAGCTTGCCTCCGAGCTGCTCCCAACTCAGCTCGGCGAATGAGGTGACGGCGAACGGCATCAACGCGTTGTGCACGAGCACGTCCGTCCCACCCCACCGCCGATCGGTTTGCTCGACCATCGCGGTGACGTCGCCGGGCACGGTGACATCAGCTTTAAACGCCATGGCTTCGCCGCCGGCCGCGACGATGGCCGCCACCACCTCCTCGGCCTGCTGCGCGCTGGCGCGGTAGTTGACGACCACCCGGCACCCACGTTTGGCTAAAACGCGCGCGGTCGCCGCGCCGATTCCCCGGCTGGCTCCAGTGATTATCGCTACTCGCGCCATCAAGTTCATCTCCGCCTGGGGTTGGCCTCTGGTCTGATCTCGG
>JBAWEN010000265.1:0-12821 GCA_049591215.1 Methylocystis sp.
ATTCAGGGTCTTGCGCGAGGCGTGTCGCGCGCGCCCGCAGTTCGGCCTCGAACGAATCGGCGTCCTCGCCAAAGGCGTCGTCGAGAAATCCGATCTCGCAGGCCGCTCTCGCGCCAAGCGGCTGACAAGCCTGGGTCAGTTCCGTCGCCCGCGCCTGCCCTACCCGACGCGGCAAGGTGTAGGTCCAGTATTCCGATCCATAAAGCTCGCCCATGCTCCGGTAATGCGGATTTAGGACAACGCCGGACATCACATATGCGCGGTCGGCCGCGAGCGCCAGCATCGCGCCGCCGGCTCCGGCATTCCCCCGCAGGCCCGCGATGACGAGGTGGGACATGGTGTTGAGCATCTCGAGGATCAGATCGTCCATCGCATTGATGTTGCGCCAGGATTCCTCGGCCGGATCGGCGCTCGCCTCGATCGCGTTGAGATGGATGCCGTTGGACCAGAAATCGCGGCCGCCGAGCAGCGTGATGACCCGCGTCGGGCGCGAGCGAGCGTGCAAAAATGCGTCGCGCAGCCGCCGGCACTGCGCCGTGCTCATCGCGCCGTTGTAGAAATCGAACGAAAGATAGCCAACCCCGCCCTCCTCCGCATAGACGATCTCGCGGAACGTCCGATGATCGTCGGGCGCGTCGACTGGCAGCGGCGTCTCGGGCACGCCCCGAAGCGAAAGCCCCAGCACTTGCGTCGCGGGCAATTTGGCGCCGGCGATCGCGCAGAACTCGGCGTCGCAAAGCTCGCAGCCGAGGCCCGACCGGGCAAGCTCGCAATGCGCCTCCGGCGCGCTGGGATCGCCCCTGGCCTTTAGATGGGAAATCCAGACCGCGCCATCGACCGCGCCGATGCAGATCGCGCCGTCGCGTCTCGCCAGAATCTGGCCCGGCGGCCCTTTGATGCGGTCCTCGTGATGCGCGCCATAGAGGAAGCAGCTTTGTCCGAGCAGAGAGCCGAGGACGCCGGGCGCGCTGTCCGCCGCGCGGACCTTCCTGACGATCGCCGCCGCATTGTCCCGCGTCCAGTCGATGGCGCGGTCCGCTTGTTTCATCGGCGGGCGCAAACGGCCGCGCGCATGGGCCAACGCGTCGGACAGCGTCTCGGGCCGCCACGATCCCGATTGGTATGCGCCCGACTCAATACGTTCGACCGCCTCGAGGACGCCGCGCAAACCCGCCTCGGTGACCTTGCCGCGATAGAGGCTGCTCTTCGCGGGAGGATCGGTTTCGAGGGGAAACTCATGCGACGCCCAGATCGGCCCGGCGTCGAACTCTGGGGCCGCCTCCAGGATCGTCACGCCCCAGCTCTTCTCTTGATTGGCGATGGCCCAGTCGATCGAGGACGGGCCGCGATCGCCCTTTATGCCGGGGTGCACGATCAGGCAGAGATAGCGCGACGAGATCTCCTCGGGAATCGCGATCTTCAACATTGGCGCGATGATCATGTCCGGCGCGTCGCCGCAAATCGCGTCCATCATCGCCTCGCCCGAGGCTACGACACAGACGCGGATCTCATGGCCGCGTTCGGTCAGTTCGATAAGGAGGCGCTGGCTGAGGCTGTTATGCGCCGAGGTCAGGAAAAGAATGCGCATGAGGTTTCTCCCTTATTTTTTGCCCGCTAGCGGGGATTAATTCGTGCCGCGCCGATCAAAATTGGCGGTCGCGTTTGTCTCCTGTGTCAGGTGATCTGAGTCGACCGAAACCGCGCCCGGTAGTCCGCTGGACTCGTGTCGAAATGGCGCTGAAATGTGCGCCGCATTCGTTCGGCGTTGCCGAACCCGCATTCTTCGGCGATCGTCTCGACCGGCAAGGGGGTCTGTTCGAGCTTGTAGCGCGCCGCGTCCGCTCGCGCCCGTTCCGCGAACTCCGCCGGAGTCGATCCCGTCTCGCTGTGAAAGAGCCGCGAAAAACTGCGTGGGCTCATCGCCATGCGATCCGCCAAAGCGAGCACGCTTAAATCAGCTCCCGGGTGCGCCAGCATCCAGGCTTGAAGCTCACTGACGTTCGGCCGTATCGGTTTCTCGAGCGGACTAGTATGACCTTTGAACTGGGATTGCCCGCCGGGACGCTTTGGAAAAACAATTAAGGCTCGCGCGACGCCGAGCATAACTTCTGGGCCAAGATCCTCCTCGACCAGGGCTAGGGCGAGATCAATCCCTGTAGTGATCCCGCCGGACGTATAAACGTTCCCATCGCGAACGAAGATGAGATTGGCGTCTACTTCGATCGACGGATATGCCTTCGCCAGGAGGTCGGAGTACATCCAGTGGGTCGTCACGCGCCGATGGTGCAACAGACCAGCGGCCGCCAAAATGAACGCTCCCGAGCAAACCGATGCGACCCGCCGCGTCTTCGGCGCCATCGAACGAACCCATTCGACGAGCGCCGGATCCTTGCTTGCTACGTCGCAGCCTGTCCCACCCACTACGACGAGGGTGTCCAACCCGCCAACTATTTCATCGTAGCGATGAGTCGCGACGATCTCCAACCCGGACATGGTCCGGATAGGTCCCGCGGCGGTCGCCAGAACAAGGGACTGGTAGCTAGGCTCCTTCGTTCTCCCGAGCACCCCTAACATGAGATCCGCGAAATAGAACGCTTCGAATGGGCCGCACAGATCAAGGCTTTGGCAATCGGGGTATACCAGGAATCCCACCCGACGAAAATGAGTCGCTTCTTGGGTAGATTGTTTTGGCAATTGCGTATTCATGACGCGATCTTCGTCCGCGAGCCATTCCATCGCAAGGACAAATATCCCTCGTTTTCGGCCAAGACCTTTGGCTCCAATCACGCACTAGAGATGAATGGAAGCGACTTTTCAAAGGGTTGTTTTAGGGCCCGATTGTCCAACGAGCGCGTCGAAAACCCGTTCGAGCGGTCGGCTCGATTGGATGCGATTGAGATAGCCGTAAAGATAGATCTTCAGCAGCGTCGCTGGATGATAGGCCGGCCGCCCCGGCGCTTCCGGCGCAACACCGGCAAAGCCCATCGCCGCCAAGTCCAGTTCGGCAATGAAAACATCAATGACGCGGACAGGGCTCTCGTCCGTCGCATAATCTTCCAAACTGTCAGGGAGCAGTGTCGCTTGCCGCCGGTCCTCGCTCTCAATGAAACGCTTCATTCCGCCACGCTCAGCGGAATCATATTAGCAGATCAATGCGTTTCCACACAGGCTGGACCCAAAGCCGCCGTTGGAAATGTGCCGACCACGATCGGTGCGACGGTGGTGAGCCACGCCCCGCTACGTCGCGTTCCTGATGGCGGAGGTCGCGATTTCTCGAACCCTGTTCGTCGACATCTCGCGGATGATTGCGCGGCGGCGGCCGACGCCCTTGGCGTCCGCGGCATGGAGAGTGCCCGCGTCAGGCTTGATATTTGTGACAATTCGTCGGACAAAGTTACACTCTGATTGGTGACAATGCCGTGCGAAACAGGACTGCGACACATGTCATTTATCGTTACTTCAGCGGATGGCCCACCCCCGACGCACGAAAAGCCCAGCTCCCGCCACTCGCCGCGCACTGACACGATGATGGCCGCGGAGCAACCGCGGACGCGTCTCGCGCTGCTGAACCTCCGCTACAGCCCCAATCTCGGCGATGTCCTGCTCTGCGAGTGCCTGGAGTACGGCCTGCGCAAAGCGGCGCCGCAGCTCGACGTCGTGCAATTGGATATTGCCGGCCGCCGCGATTTCGCCCAGGGCAGCGCGCGCCGATTGGCCGCGATGGCGATGCTGCAACGTCTGCCTCAGCCCGTGAGGCAGCGTATCGCCCGCCTCATGATCGGTCGATCGCTTCGGCGGACCGAGCCCTATTGGCAAGCCCAGCTGGCCACCGTTAATGCTGCCGTGGTCGGTGGCGGCGGCCTCTTCGCCGACGCTGACCTGAATTTTCCGTTGAAGATCGCCGCGATCTTAAGCGTCGTCGCTGCCTTCGGGCTGCCGGCCGCCGTTCACGCCGTCGGCGTCTCCGACAACTGGAGCCCCGAGGGCGAGGCGCTGTTCCGACAGGCCTTGACCAACGTGACGCTCGTGCATGCGACTGTCAGGGATGAGCTGTCCCGCGCAATCTGGACGCGGCGTCTAGCGCCCGCTGGCGTTCGGCTCCCTGATCTGGCCCGAGATCCCGGCTTTTTGGCGGCGGAATGCTATCCGGCGGCGCCGCGTAGACCGCAGCTGACCCAGCGAATCGGCATTTGCCTGACGCACCCCACGGCGCTCCGCTACCACGCCGACGCGCCGATGCCGCCTGCCGCGGCATTGGGGCAATGGTTCGCGGCGCTCGTAGCGGCGTTCACGACCATGGGTTGCGCCGTGTTCCTGTTCACGACAGGGAGCCCCGAGGACGAAGCCTACGCCAGCGACGTCACTCCTCGCCTGCTCGCCGCGGTCGATCCAGCGGGCTCGGCGACGCGCGTGCCGCGCTTCGCGCGCGCGGCCGAACTGGTCGGCTTCATAGCGACGCTTGATCTTCTGATCGCCCATCGGCTTCACGCCTGCATCGCCGCCTACTCGTTCGCGGTACCGCATATCGGACTCACCTGGGACGTGAAAATGCGCAGCTACTTTGAATCGGTCCAGCGCACGCCCTTCCTCCGCGACGCGGTCGCCACTTCCGTCGACGACATGGTCGCGCTGGCGCAGGAGACCACGCGGGCTGGAATTGCCCCGGCGGAGCATGCGGCCGTGATGCGCGAGACCCACGGCGACATCGCGGCGTTGCTCGCCAAGCTCACAGCGACCCCGACTTGATCGAGCGCGTTGTCGTCCTTAACGACGTCTGCATCGCGCGCGGCGGGGCGACCGGCTTGGCGCTCGCCTCAATCCGCGCGCTGCGGGCGCGCGGTGTCGCCGTCACGCTGATCTGCGGCGACAACGGCGACAATGCCGAACTGCGGGATCTCGGGGTCGAGATCGTCGCGATCGGACAGGCGCTGCTGCTCGACGCGGGACCGCGCGAAGCGTTCCTCCGAGGCGTCTATAACAGCCGAACTGTCGCCGTGGTCGGGGAGTGGCTTCGCCACAACGACACGCAGGGCACCGTCTACCACGTGCATAACTGGACCAAGATCCTGTCGCCCTCGCTGTTCCGCGTCCTTCATCCCGTTGCTTCTCGGCTGGTTCTCTCGGCCCATGATTTCTTCCTCGTCTGCCCAAACGGCGGCTACGTTATCTATCGCACCGGCCAGTCCTGCCAGCTCCGCCCGATGAGCGCCGCCTGCCTTGTCGCGGCCTGCGACCGGCGGAGCTACGCCCACAAACTCTGGCGAGTCGCGCGCCAAGCGGTGCGGGAGATGCTGTTCGACTTTCGCCGAACTGCCCCCCTTGTGCTGGCCGTGCACGATGGCATGCGGGCAGGCCTGCAACGCGGCGGCGTGCCCGCCGGGTCGATCACGGTGCTCCGCAACCCGGTCACCGCCTTCAGCAACGAACGGATTCCCGCCGAGCGCAATCGCGAGATCGTGTTCGTCGGCCGGCTGCACTCTGAGAAAGGACCCGATCGGGCCGCCCGGGCCGCGCGGCGCGCCGGAGCGCGGCTGCGCATCATCGGCGACGGCCCTATGGCCGGGACGCTTCGGGATATGTATCCGGACGTGGTGTTCGACGGATGGCGATCTCATGCCGAAATCGGCGCCGCGATCGCCTCCGCACGCGCCTTGGTGATGCCGAGCCGCTACCCTGAGCCGTTTGGGCTCGTCGCGTGCGAGGCGCTTTGGAGCGGATTGCCGGTCATTCTTGGCGACGACGCGCTACTTGCCAAGGAGATCGTCGCGCTCGAGGCAGGGTTCGCCTGCGACGTCAGCGATGAGACGGCCCTCGCCGACGCTCTGCGCCGACTTCTCGACAGCGACGTCGAAACGCGCCGAATGAGCATTAACGCCTTCGAGAAAACCCGCGACCTCGCCACGACTCCGGAGGGGTGGAGCACGGCTTTGATCGCCGTCTATGAACGACTAATCGCCGCGTCACTCTTCGACCGGGCTCAGCCCAGTCGCCCGTAGCGGTAGCTTGGGGTCACGCTTGTCGGACCATACTCTAGCTCCAGGATGAGGCGCGGCTGCTTCCGACACAGAGAGCCGGTGTGAAACAGGAATGGATCCTCGGTAAAACCGGCCCCTTCCTCGCCAGTAACGGTGAGAAACCGCTCCGCGTCGTAGAATGCCCGAAGTTCTTTCTCATCGCACCCAACCGTCAATGTGAGCTGGTGTTGCAATGAACGACGCCGATGACTGCCCATGATGCACCGATGGGGGCCGCCCTGTTCGTTTGTCGCCGTCAGATAAAAGAAGAACTTCAGGGAGCGCCAAGCGTTCAGGTCGAAATGGTACTTGTCCTGCGCCGCCGCATGCAGGTCCGCATCGGAGACACGCTTGGCCGGGAAGCTCCACCACAGGCGGACGCGGATCAGCACCGGGTCATGGCCGAGATAGGCGGTCGCGACGCTTCGTATCCCCTGATCCGCCGTCAAACCGACGATCGCCGGCGAGCGCTCCACTGACTCGAAATAATAGGCCGCGACGACGTCCCGCTCGCGCAGCCGATTTACCTCCGCGACCGCATCGTGGAGAAAGCCGGTCGCCTGATTGTCGCGCGAGAAACAAGGAGTGGCGTCAGCGAAGGCGCGGATTTCCCGCACCAAGTGTGGGGGCAGCCTCAATCCGAGATGGACGCCGTCCCGGATCAAGTCGGCGATGACGAGGGGCAGATCCACTCCGTCCAAGATCGAGCCAGGGGCCGGCGCTGGCGCCCGGTACGCGGCACGATTCAGCCATCGCTCAATACGGCGCGCGACCAGCGTGCGGGCGAAAAGAAACATGAAGATCCAAGATGGCTGTTCGCAAACATAGCGCCAATAGCCAGGCGCACGCGACCTGACGCGCTCGATGATCGAGGCTCTATTGCCCAAAGCGGCGTGAGTATTCACGACTGCCTCATTCGCGTAGACCACTGGCGGCCCGACCCGTGGATGTCGTGACGATCGTGGAAGCCGGACACGCGAGTCCCATTCACCCAACGATCTCTCACTGCCATCTCGGTTCGCACCGCGCAGGAAATCTCGATTGCAGCACAATCCTACAACAAAGCGTCTCAGGCGCCAATCGGATATCGCGGTGCAACAGAATTATAACGCCTCGGTCATCAAGGGCGGCGCACGCTATCGATCGGGCCGGCGGATCACTTCCTCGCTCGCTGAGTCCGCTGTTGATTCCCTTGTTGCCCGGCGAATGGTCAAAAAACAGCAGATGCGGCGGCCGCTCAAAGGCGCGCATCGCATGTCGCAAGTTCGCGCTGCCGTTCTCAACGGCCACTTGCGCGAGCGTTTCGGTTGCCGCCGCCAAAGCCGACCCATCGATATCGCTTTGGCCTGGATGTTCGAGCCGATGCCGCCATTGCTAAAAGCCACATGAGACCCAGCTAATTTAGCGGTCCCGACGCCGCCCAGGGGTCGATCCATCACGTCAGCGGCCTTACGACGGCGCCGGTGACCGGCGTTCCCTGGCTTTATCGAACGGCTATTCGCGCCAGCTGCTCCCTCAAATGGAGTAGCGCGGGTTCAGCGCGGCGGTGGAAAGCGATGCCGGCCACGAGCACCCAAACGATGCCGCAAGCGCCGATATCGCATGCAAGTTTTGCGATCGGCGACAAATTGGTCCCGCTCAGCGCGTCTCGCGTGGCGACGGCCGCCAACATGGTGAGCAGGGTGGTGGCTAGGCCCGGCGACAGAGCGAGCAGAAACACTCGCCAGTGGACCTTCGTGTCGCCCGCGCCGACCCGGATGGTAATTGCCGCAAGCAGCAGGTACACCCCTGCCTGGACCCATGCCGCCGCGATGGCGCCGAAGCGCGCGAGCACGAAGAACCCGATGACCGCGATGATGGACGCCGCGACCCGGATGCGAAGCAGGCGGCGCACCTGGTCGGAGACGGTCATCAGCGGATCGAGGAAAACTTCAAACAACTGGGTCGCCTTGGCAATTGCGAGGACGACGACCACCGGCGCCGCGACGTGCCACGTTGGACCCAGCACTATGTCGGTCAATTGTTCGGACAATATGGCGACGCCGCCCAGCGTCGGCCAAACCAGCATCGACAGGACGAGCATCAATCCAAGCCATTCCGGTCCGAGTCCGATACCGCGCCGCGCGGCGCTGGCAAAGCGTACCCAGGCGATCGTCTTGATCGGCTGAAACCAAACCTCGCTGAAGCCGAAAATCATGCGACTCGCCAGCCGATAGGAGCCGGCGGCGGCCGGACTTGCCAGTATGCCGATGATCAGGTCGGCGCTGTAGTTGGTCATGATTCCGACCAAGCGGCTGCCGTAAAGCGGCAAGGCGAAGGTAAGCGCCGTCCGCGCCTGCCCGGTTTGCCACGCCAGGCGTGGAAAATCCCGGGTGTACAGGAGGTAGGCGACGAAGTTGCAAATGCACTGGCTGTAGCGATACCCGACCAAGGCATAGAGATGCATCCCGCGGAGCAGCAGCGTGAGAGCAAGGGCGGCGGAAATCGTCTCCGAGCAAAACCAGATGACATAGTAGGCGGTGACCGTCTTGCGGCGCAGGAGAATCGCCTCCTGCCAGCTCGTGACGGCGCCGACGAGCGCGGTTGGGGCCAGCCAGAGCATCATCGGTTCGACGGACGGCGCGGCTGCAAGCGCGGCGATTAGCGGCGCCAGCGCCACGATGATGACGGAGCCGCACGCGGCGATGGCGAGATTGATGCAAAAGCAGGTGTCGGCGACCGCCCGGAAATCATCCGTCTTCAGAAGATATTCGTAGATACCGCTGTAAATCAATGTGTTTAGGACGATTAGGAACACCGACGCCATTGCGTAGACGCCGAACTCATTCAGTTCGAGCGTTCGTCCCGCCTCAAGGATGACGACGAACGCCGTCGCTTGAGTCCATACGCGGACGATGGCGCCGATGCCGAGGTCACGGGCCACCGCGAGCTTGCTCATCGAGGTCCTTCGCTGCGCTGCATCATGCGGGAGAGGTCGACACCACGACGCCGGGCCGACGCGCCGAGGGCGGCTGAGCCAGGGTCGGCCTGACCTCTTACAGGCGCTCGCCACCACGAACCCGGCGTTCGCGGATGATTTCGAGGCCACACGACGTGAGAAGGGCGCGAAACTGGCGCCCTGTTCGCCGCCGCCGCCACGTGACGCGTTCGCGCCGCGATTTCAGTTTCCAGAGCAGGTCGTTGAGCCAGATATGGTTGAAGGAGATTAGGAAACGCGCGGAGTTGGGAGAGGACACCCGTGATATGCTCGACGTATTCCAAGACGCCGCGCATGACGGCGGCGCTGCGGTCGACGACCGGAATCGGCGCCTTGTTGATGTCGAAGACGATGGCGCCTGAGTCCCTCGCCACGACGTCCATCGGGACATACATGGTCGACCGTGGAAGATAGGCCTCCAGCGCCATGAGACCGCGGCCAATATCGACGATCGCTCGGCGGGACCGCGGCCATTCGGCGGCCAACCTGGTACGTCGATCCCGTTTAGCGTTCAGATCGGCCCAGCTGTCGCGCGGCTTCGAGTTCAGTCGCAACGGGGTCGGAATTTGGGATCGCTCGGCGGATCGGGCTATGGAAGGCTTCAATGTGACGGAAGCAGGCAATCTTCGCCGCCGCCTGCGAGGCGACTTTTTTCCGTGACGGGAACTCGCGCTCGAGCGTGGAGAAGAAGCTTTCGCCCATGGCATTGTCGTAAGCGGCGCCAACCGATCCCATCGAGGGCCGGACATCGACTTCCCGGTAGCGGCCGCCAAAAGTAAGCGACGTGTATTGGCTGCCTTGGTCGGACCGATGGATAACATGGTGCGGGCCTGTCAGGAATTCAGTTTATGGCCTGAGCGGTTGAACAACATCAGTTCATCGCCTTTGTGAAGCGCTGGCCAAAGAGAATGGCGGATTGGGCTTTGGCGATAGCCCATTCGCGCGCGGGCATAGTCCATTCTTTTTCGGTTCCGTTCAAGATGAGAAACAGCAATTTCATTGCGGCTTCGTCGGTTGGAAAATGTCCTCTGGCGCCCGGAGCGCGGCCCAGTTTGGAGTTCAACGCCTTCGGCGTAGCAACGACCTCGCTCCAGGCCTCGAGCCAGCCGGCCTTGGCGCTGAGCCGAATTTCTCAACCACGGCGCCGATCGCTACGCCGCGACCCAGCCTACCCCATGCCTCGCCCTGATGCAGGATCTTGGCTTCACTTGTCAGCATCCGCAGGTCCGTCTGGTCTGTTGGTGGTATGACGGCGAGTTAGCCTGTGAAACGCGGCTTGCTCTCTCCTTGGAAACAATTCGTCGACCAATCACGACATCATGGTCCACGGCAGGTCCGTGGTGCTGGGTCTAATAAGTTGACGGAGCGCGTATCAAATGCGGCAAATGGCCATCGATCCTATTTGCGAGGATTAGGGTGGGAAGGATAAAATCGCAAAATCGAATGTGAAAGCTCTCCAGGGGTAAGTTCGCCGCTACGGTCGACGTCAAGGCGATGGAACTCTGCTTCCATGAAGCGCGTGAATTCCGCTCGAGACACTTGACCGCTTTTGTTCTTGTCCATCAGACGCAAAAGTTGAAGAATTTGTCCCTCGCCCGCGACCCGAATGCGGCTGCGCGACAACTCTTCAGGGTTGAGTTCGCCGCTATGGTCAACGTCGAGGGCGTTGAACTCCCCCTCCATGAAACGCATGAATTCTGCTCTCGACACTTGCCCGTTTTGATCCTGGTCCATCAGAAGCAATAATTGACGGACCTGTCCTTCGCCCGCGGCCACGGCATGTCGGTTCGCGGCAAAGACGTTGGCTGACGCGGATAAAGCTGCGAAAGAGACGGCGAAGAAAAGGGCGAGTTTTCCCGTTTTGGCCATGGTTTCCCTCAGAAGCCCGGAATCTTGCTGGACCTTCCTAGATCGTCGTGGGCCGCAGGAAAATATGTCCCGATCTCACGTTCCTGACAAGGCCGCGCTCGCCCCGCCGCGATGTTTGACGACCCCGCCGGCCAAGCCGTGCGCTTTGGTGAGATATTCTATTATGGGCTGGGCGCGCCAAATGGCTACGTCCAAGCGCGCGATGCAAACTCCACAACCAAATTCGTGATCTTGCACCCCTCACCCAACGCCGGAGCGCCATCGGCGTCTCATGCGCCGGCGGCAGGCGCGTCCCTTTGTCGAGGCCGTAAATATCGCTTCGGAACCGCGCCATGCCGTCCGGCTCGGCCCAGCCGGTCATATAGGCCCAAACCACCGGGACCGGATGCGCAAGGCGCGGCCAACCGCCGCGCGCGGCGATCTCCATGTAGCGCCGCGCCGCATCGGTGGTCGCGCGAACGGTTTCCGCCCCCAGATCCGGCGCCACGTTTTCGCTGACCGATGGTCCGCTTTCCTGCCGCGGAGCGGTCTCATTGTTTTGATCGGCTGGTTGTTGAGGTGTGTTGTTTTGATCGATTGGCTGTCGCGGGGCGGCCTCTTGCGCCAGGAGAGGCGCGGGCATGATAAAGGAACTCAAAAGCAGCGCCGCCTGCGGCGGCAAGGCTTCGGCGAAAGCATTACATCTCATCTTACGCGCGTCCGGCGACGTCCGCCCAGCCCGTCATTGAGATAGCGCGGCAATGGCGGTCGGACCACTCCGCGGGCGGGACAAGAACCCGAGCCAGAACCATCCGCTTTGCGTAAAGGCCCGGTTCGGCCCCGACCGGGCCTTTTGCTTTGAGCCCGTCATCGCGGCCGATCTAGCCAGACGGGGCCGGCGACAATGGTCGCATCACGGAACAAAACTAGTTGCCGCGGGTTATGCGGGCAGCACAGGAGCATCAAAACCCGAAGGAAAGAATCATGGGTTCCTACGATCCGCAACATGGAAATAGCGAAAGACAAGACGTGGACGGCGCGATCGCGAGTCAGATCGGACCTCTGGCGGAACAGGTTAAGGGAAAGGTTTCGGATGTCGCCAATCGGGCGAGCGGCGCCCTGTCGGAGGCCGCGGATCGCGGTTCCGAGGCCGCGGACAATGCCGGAGAAGTCATCGGCACGCTGCGCAATGCGGTCACCGAGGCGGCGCGCAGTCAACCGGGCACGACCGTGCTCCTGTCGATCGCGGCGGGTTTCCTGCTCGGCGCGATGTGGAAATCTGGACGCTAGAGCAAGCTTTCGAGAAAGTTGATAGACTTTTTCGATAAGGGCTTGCTCTAACATATTGATGTTGAGCGATTTTTTATCGTTCGAACGATGCTGTTCGAACGGAAAGCGCGGGAACAGAGTCTCGCAAGGAGTCCGCCATGTTCGTAGAGCCCATCCTCAAGCGGCTGGAAAACAAGATCCAGTTCACCGTCGGCCAAGTTTCGGGAGCGGCTATCGCACTCGTTCCATTACTGGTCGCCGTGGGCTTTGGCACCGCGGCGGCGGACTCCTATCTCCAGGAGCGCGTTAGTTTACCTGTGGCTTATCTCATATTTTGCGGCGTCTATTTGGTCGTCGCATTGGTGGTTTATATCGTTGTGCGCGCGCGCGAACGACGAAGCGCCCAACTCGCCGAAGCCGAATTGGCCCGGATGCCTATCGTAAATCCGGTAACGGCGGTGATGGACCAGTTTGGCCTTCCTAACATCCAGCAGACGCTCGTGGACTTCGCGGGGAGGTCAGGACCTATAGCCGCCAAAGCGGTGATGGATCAGACCTCGAAAAACCTTCATTTGCTGATTGGCGCTGGGGCCGGGATATATGTCGCGTCTCGGATTGTCGATGCTCTCAACAGGCGCCACGGCTATCCACGCTGACGATCGCTATCGCGCGCCCTTGATTTTTCCCTATGACAGGTCCGGCGCGCCGCGCAG
>JBAWEN010000266.1:0-8781 GCA_049591215.1 Methylocystis sp.
GCGCGACATAATCCTGGTCCGGCGGCAGCGCGCGCGCGATCCGCTCCGAGCGTTCGAGCGCGGCCAGCGCGGCGCCCTCGTCGAGCGAGGCGATTTCGACGGAGCTTATCCGCCGCCCGACATGCGACGAGATGCGCAGGGAAATATCGGCGAGCGTGCGATTGGTCGTGGCGGCCCCATGCGCGAAGCGCAGATTCTGCTCCTCGCCGCCGCGAATCGTGATCTCGCAGAGATCGGCGCGCGAACTGGCCAGCAGCCGCCGAGCGATAGGCTCTATGTCTTGCTCAAAAAGAAACACGCGGCCTCGGATGTCATGGACGCCCAACGCTGCCGATGGGCTCTCGCCAATATGACTCATGGTCAAGCCAAGGGCCAACACCCATTGGCGCGCCAATGGGTGTTGGCCCGAAACATCACCAAAAATTCATTTGAAACAGGTTCCTTCCGCCCCAACTAACGCGGCATGACCCATGGAAAACGCCGGGCGAGCGCCGGGCCGGCCCTCGTCCCCGATCGTTCGTCCGGGAAACCGCGGGCCGCTCATCCTGAATGTCGCTCGCGCGCGTCTACGCGTCCCGCGAGGCGACAGAACCAAAAGGAACCTCGCAATGATCGAGAGACATTGGAACGCCGACCTGCTGGCGAAAATTTTCGGCTTCGCCTTTATTCTGGTCGGGATCGTCGGCTTCATCCCCAATCCGCTCATCTCGGAAACGGGCTTCTTCCAGGTGAACGAGGCGCATAACCTCATCCATATCGTGACGGGACTCCTGTTCCTGGGCGGCGCCTATTTCGGCGCGCCTGTGCGGACGATCCGCGCGATCGCGGTGCTTTACACGATCGTTGCGATCGCCGGATTCGCGATCCCCGACAATCCGCTGCTCGGCGCCGTCGCGATGAACATGGCCGACCGCTGGCTCCATGCCGCCTTCGCGGCGGTCCTGCTGCTGGTGGGATTCGTGACGCCCGCGCATGAGCCAATGCGCCGGGCGCATCAGTAAACATCAGAACCGCGACAGGCCGACGAGGGGCGAGTTCAGATTGCGCTCGCCCCTTTCCCTTGAATGCCACTCGTTAGTCGTATGGGTATGAACGGGCGTCGTCGTTGGGCTTTTCACGCCGCCGCGTCGGTGTCGAGAATCCGCACCCCGCGAAAGCGGGCGGCCGGCGCGCCATGCGAAACCGGCGCGAGCTGCATCGGCTCCGCCTTGCCGCAGGTGAAGACGCCGTGAAGTTCATAGGTCGAAGCGTCGCCGAGCCCGTCGAGCCCGCGCCAAAAATCCAGCGTGCGGCCCTGATAGGCGGCCCCCTGAACCATCTCGCCGAGCGCGCCATTCTTGATCTCGAAGAATAGCTGGCCGCCGAACTGAAAATTGTCGCGCTGCTGGTCGATGCTCCAGCTTCCGGCGCCGACAATGTAAAGCCCGTCCTCGACGCCGGAGATGAGATCGCCCAGCGAACAGGACAGCGAACTGGGCGCCAGCGAAATATTGGGCATGCGCTGAATCGGAAAGGCGCGCGGACTGTCGGCGTAGGCGCAGCCGTTGGAGCGCGGCAGGCCGATGAGATGCGCCTGCCCCAGCGCCATCTGGAAATTCTCGAACGCGCCCTTTTCAATGATGGCGAAATCGGCCGAGGAGGCGGGAGCGCCGTCGTCGTCGTAGCCGATGGTGGCGAGCCCGCCTTCCTGCGCGCGGTCGGCCCGTATCGTCATCAATTCGGAGCCATAGCGGAGACCGCCGAGCATGGCGGGCTTGACGAAGGTCGTGCCGGCGAAATTCGCCTCCCAGCCGAGCGAGCGGTCGAGTTCGGTGGCGTGTCCGACCGTCTCATGGATGGTCAGGAATAAATTGCTGGGGGCTATCACCACATCGCGCACGCCGGCGTTGACGGGTTTCGCGCACAGCTTTCGCCGGGCCTCCTCGGCGCCCCGGCGCGCTTCCTCCACCAAGCCGCAACCCACGGCGTAATCCCAACCGGCGCCCCGCGCCGGCGCGAGGCTGTCGCGCGTCGCAAAACGCCCGGACGCCTTGTCGATGGCGGTGATCGTGAAGCGCGGCTCCACGCGCGTGCGCGTCTGCGCGATGCGCGCGCCATTGCCGCTGGCGAAAAGCCGCTCCTCGCGCGCCGCCAGAAATGTCGAGTGACAGAAATCGACCCCGGCGTCGCGGGCGGCGGCGTTCACCGACAGCAGAAAATCGGCCTTTTCGGAGACGGAGACTTCGAAAGGATCGATCCCGAGCGGCGTCTCCCAGCACGCCTGGACGCCTGGTAGCGCTTCCACGACAATTTCGCGCGGCTGGATTGGCTTGACGGCGCGCGCATTGGCGAGCGCGGTTTCGACGCCGGTCAGGATCGCGGCGCGCGAAAAGGTCGTGGCGCCGTAGAATCCCCAGCAGCCATCGCGCAGCACGCGCAGGCCAAAGCCGGCGTCGGCGCTTTCCCCGACATCCTCCAGCCGGTCTTCGCGCGCCCGCAGAAATTCGCGCCGCGTTTCGCCGAGCCTGATGTCGACGTAATCGGCGCCGCCGCGCCGGGCCGCATCGATCGCGATGTCGGCGAGGTCGAACAGCGCCTGTTTGTCGAGCGCCAAGGCGCGGGACGCGGTTTCGGTTTTTTTGCGCTCGCCCAAGCTCGTGGCTCCTGTTTCGCGAGAAAACCCGGTCGATTTTCGCGGCGGCCCCACTTAAACCATACTCCCGATCGCGTCCCGCGATCCACCCGCGAGGATAGGCTCTTGTCCACATATGATTTCAAAGCGCAGCGTTTATTCGTCGAAGCGCCGCTTCATATCGGGGCGCGCGTCGTTCCGACGCCGGCGGCGCGGAACTATCTCTTGAACGTGCTGCGCCTGCGCGAGGGCGATCCGATGCTGCTGTTCAACGGCCGCGACGGAGAATGGCGGGCGCGGATCGAAATGACCTCCCGCAAAGAGGCGGCGCTCGTCGCCCTGGAACAAACGCGCCCGCAAAGCGCGGCCGGCGATCTCGACTACGCCTTCGCGCCGCTCAAGCAGGCGCGCCTCGATTACATGGTTCAGAAGGCCGCGGAGATGGGCGTCGCGCGGCTCGTTCCCGTGCTCACGCGGCGCACTCAGGTTCGGCGCGTGAATCTGGAGCGCCTGCGCGCAAATGTGATCGAGGCCGCCGAACAATGTGGCCTGCTGAACCCGCCCCAGATTGCCGAAGCGCGCGATCTCGCGGACTGGCTGACATCGTTGCCCGCCGGGCGGCTGCTGATCTTCTGCGACGAAGACGCCGAGGTCGCCGACCCCAACGCGATTTTGCGGCGGGCGGCGGCGGGCGAACCAAGGTCCGGCGCTTCCGCGACACTGTTGATTGGGCCCGAGGGCGGTTTCGACGAGGCCGAGCGCGCGCAAATTTTGCGTAAGCCCAACGTGTTGCGACTATCGCTGGGGCCACGCATCCTGCGCGCGGACACGGCCGCCGTCGCGGCGCTGGCGCTCGTCCAGTCGGTGCTGGGAGATTGGTTGTGAACATCGGGCGCGCGGGCGACACGATGCTGCCACGATGTTTGCGTCTACTGCCTCTGACGACGAAGCAGCCGGGGTAAGGCCTCCAGTGCGAAAGTGGTCGCCAGCGTATGCGTTAATTTCCGGGCGAAATTCCTCGGCTTTAAGGGGATGTTCGCCGCATCGCGGAACGTTTTCGAGGGCTGGTTATCGCGCCATCCCTTTCATGAGAATCACAAGGTCGCCGCGCGCATGAACATTTATTCCCGGCGTATTCGCTTGCCGCGTAAGAGGGAGGCCCGGGGCCTCCTGGCGATGGCGGGGCCCTTGGGGGTCGCCGCGCTCGTCATTTGCGGGCCGGCCCGCGCCGAGAGTCCGAGCGCCGCGTCGGGTGGTCAATGCGCCAGATTGGGCGCGGATTTCGTGGCGATTTCAGGCGCGCAGCGTTGCGTGCGAGTCGGCGGGCATGTGCGCGCCGAAGCACCGCGCACCGATGTTCCGCGCGTCGCCGCGCCCCGCCAGTCCCTCCCCGCGCCAAACGGTTACGCGGCGGCCGTGTCGGACGGACTGCGTCCCATCTCGGACATTTTCCACATCCGCGCGGGCTCCGCCTCCGACGGCTCGGGCCTCTATCGACGCTAGAGTTTCGTCGCTCGCATCGAAGGCTTTTAATTGCGACCCCTCAGGCTCGCATTTCCAAACCCCCGCAAACAGTACGGGCGACCATTTTTCGACGCGCCCTAAAGCGCGCATTCCTCGAACGCCGGTTCGACCGATTGCCGCCAGCGTCCGTGAAACGCCGCGAGCCGTCGCGCCGCGAGCGTCTGGCCGCTTTGCGCGATGGCCTCCAGCGGCTCCAGATAAATCGTCTCGTCCGCGCCGGCGGCGTCCCGTCGCGCCCGCCGCGTCAGCCCCGCGCGGGCGAGAGCCAGCATATCGAGCGCGATTTCGCGCGCGGAGCGGCCTTGGATGGAAGCCTCCAGCCCCTTGAAAGGAACCTCGTCGCGTAGATTTTGGCGTTCGACGGCGCTCCAGCCGCGGATTAATTCACCGGCGCCGTCGAGCGCGGCGCCGTCGTAAAACAGCCCGGCGAACAGCGCCGGCAGCGCCGTGATGTGCGCGCGCGGGCCGGCGTCGGCGCCGCGCATTTCGAGATAGGTTTTCAGCCGCACTTCCGGGAAAATCGTCGAGAGATGATTGGCCCAATCGGCGATTGTCGCGCGCTCGCCCGGCAGTTGCGGCAACTTCCCGGCCAGAAGATCGTGAAAGCTCGCGCCGGCGACATCGTGATAAATCTCGCCGCGCTTCACGAAATACATCGGCGCGTCGAGCGCGTAATCGACATAGCGCTCGAAGCCCATGCCGTCCTCGAAGGCAAAGGGCAGCATGCCCGTGCGGTGGGGGTCGGTGTCGCGCCAGATGTTTGAGCGCTGCGACAGCGCGCCGGTCGGCTTGCCGTCGAGAAAGGGCGAATTGGCGAACAACGCCGTGACGATCGGCTGAAGGGCGAGGCCGGCGCGCATTTTGCGCACCATGTCGGATTCGCTGGTGAAATCGAGGTTGACCTGAATGGTCGCGGTGCGAAACATCATGTCGAGGCCGAGCGACCCGACCTTAGGCATATAAGCCGACATGATCGCATAGCGCTGCTTGGGCATGGCCGGCGTTTGCGCGCGTGACCATTTCGGACTGGCGCCAAGATCGAGAAAACCAATCCCGAGCGGCGCGGCGATGCGCTCCAGCGCGGTAAAATGCGCGTCGCGCTCGGCACTGGTCGCGTGAATATCATCGAGCGGCGCGCCGGAAAGCTCGAACTGTCCGCCCGGCTCCAGCGAAATCGCGCCGCCGCCCTCGGCGTCGTAGAGCCCGATCAAGGCGTCGCGGTCGAAGATCGGCGTCCAGCCCTGCGCCGCTTGCAAACCCTCGATCAGCGCGCGAACGCCGCTGGGCTCATAGGGAACGGGCGCGTGGTTCGCCTTGTAAAACGGGATTTTTTCGTGTTCCGTCCCGACGCGCAGGGGGCCTCCCGCAGGTTTGACGCCGGCCTCGATCCAGTCGACGAGTTCGCGCCGCGACGAAATCGGCGTTGTGTCGTTAGCGTCGCGAGCCATTCTTCGCTTTCGTGCCAAAGTGCGGTTGGGTGGTCGGCGCGAGCGCCGAAGGGACAGGCGCCCCGATTGCCGCAAAAGCCTCCCGCGCGCAAGTCCACGCAGTTTTGGCGCCAGATGGCCCAAACGCCTCGCCGCGTGATTTTCCTTGTTTCTTTTCGCGCCGCAACCATAATCGCGGGAGATCGAGCGCGGCGAGCGGGCGGCGCGGCGAGCCGTGAAAGGACAACGTTTTGGTTGAATCAGCGACGCGCATTCACATCCCCCGCAAGTCCGTCTACTTCACCCGCAAATCCGTCGAATCCATCATCGCCGCCAATGACGCCGAGCGTCATGGATTGAAGCGCACGCTGGGCTGGGCGTCGCTGTTGGCGCTTGGAATCGGCGGGATCATCGGCGCCGGCATTTTCGTGCTGACCGGCACGGTCGCCGCCAACGTCGCGGGGCCGGGGGTGATGGTTTCGTTCCTTCTGTCGGGAATCGCCTGCGCCTTTGTCGCTTTGTGCTACGCCGAACTTGCCTCGCTGATTCCCGTGTCGGGCAGCACCTACACTTACACTTATGCGACCCTCGGCGAGATTTTCGCCTGGATCATCGGCTGGGATCTGGTGCTCGAATATGGCGCCGGCGCGGCAACAGTCGCCGTCGGTTGGTCCGGCTATTTCAACAAGGTTCTGCAAGGCTTCGGCGTCGACCTCCCGCCCGAACTCACGCATGCTTTCTTCGCCGGGGCGGCGCACGCCGGCGAGACGGCGCCTCACGGATTGTTCAATCTGCCCGCCGCTGGCGTCATCCTGTTGCTGACGGCGTTGCTGGCGCGCGGCACGCAGGAAAGCGCGGCCTTCAACAACGTCATCGTCGTCATCAAGGTCGCCGTCGTGCTGGCCGTCATAATTTTCGGCGCGCCTTATGTCGAACTTTCCAACTGGACGCCGCTGACGCCAGAAAATTCAGGCGAAGCGCATTTCTTCCGCTGGGCTTACGAAAGACTAACCGATTTCGGCGGCGCGCATGTCGAGCCGGATTTCAACTGGGATTTTAGCTGGTTCGGCCATTACGGCTGGACCGGCGCGCTGCGCGGCGCGGCGTTGGTGTTCTTCGCCTATATCGGATTCGATGGCGTATCGACGGCCGCTCAGGAAGCCCGGCTGCCGCAGCGCGACGTCCCCATCGGCATTTTGGGGTCGCTGATCATCTGCACGGTCCTCTATATAGGCGTTTCGGCGGTCGCGACCGGCATCGTCTCCTATAAGCAGCTGGGCGTGCCCGATCCGATCGCCCTGGCGATGGACCACACCGGCCTGCCCTTCATCACCTGGATTGTGAAGTTCGGCGCCCTCGCGGGGCTCACGACGGCGATGCTGACGCTGCTGTTTGGCCAGACGCGCGTGTTCTACGCGATGGCGCAAGACGGTTTGCTGCCGCCGGTCTTCGCGAGATTGCACGACAGATATCGCACGCCGGCGATCAGCCAATGGCTGGTCGGCGCGCTGACAGCCCTGACGGCGGGCCTGTTTCCCATCGACGTCCTCGACGAGATGGTCAGCATCGGCACGCTCGCCGCCTTCGCGCTGGTGTGCTACGCCGTGCTGCATCTGCGCCGCCACAGCCCGCTTATCGCCCGCCCGTTCCGCGCGCCGGGAATTCCCTGGCTGCCTGTTCTCGGCATATTATCCTGCCTCGCGTTGATGGCGGCGCTGCCGGGCGAGACCTGGCTTCGCCTCGTCGTCTGGATGGCGATTGGGCTGGTTATTTACTTCCTCTATGGCGTGAAGCACGTACGGCGGTGAGTTTCACGCCCCCACGAAATGCTTCGACAGCTTCAGCCCCTGCCCCTGATAATTGGACAGACCCGCGGCGCCATAGAGCGCCCGCGGCGGCTCGGCCATCGGCTCGTAGACCAATCGTCCGATGAATTGTCCGTCTTCGAGGATAAAGGGCACTTCGCGGCTGCGCACCTCCAGCACGGCGCGGCTGGCGGGCGCCCCTTGCGCGCCCGCGCCAAAGCCGGGATCGAAGAAGCCGGCGTAATGCACGCGAAACTCGCCGATCGCGGCGTCCATCGGCGCCATTTCGGCGGCGAGATCGGCCGGAATGCAAAGCCTCTCTTGAGAGGCGAGAATATAGAAATCGCCGGGATCGAGAATAAGGCGATGGTCCGCGCGCGCCGGCAACACATCCCAGAAATCGGCGGCGCTGTATCCCCCAACGCGATCGACGTCGATCACATCGGTGTGCTTTTGCGCGCGATAGCCGACGACGCCGCCGTGCAACTGGCCCGAGAGATCGACGCGAAGAACCACGCCGTCGCGAAGATTCAAGGGGCCGTCCACGAGTTTCGCGCGCGCGTGAATTGTCGCCAGTTCGGCGTCGGAGAGCGCGAAACTCGTCTGTTGCGGCGCGAGAGGATCGTGCTGGCGAAAGCGTAATTGATTGAGCCGCGAGCCGGCGCGGGCGCGCACCGAAAAACTGCGCGGCGAGACTTCGGCGAACAGCGGCCCCTCATAGCCCGGCGCGGCGAGATCGAAACGCTCGCCGCGATCGGTGATCAGCCGCGTGAAGATGTCGAGCCGGCCGGTCGAGCTTTTGGGGTTGGCCGCGCCCGACAAATCCTTGGGCAGAGCGAGTCGCTCCATCAGCGGAACGACGTAGAAACATCCGCGCTCCAGCACGGCGCCGTCGCCTTCGAGCGAAATCTCGTCGGACTTTAGTTCGCGCAGCAGTTCCCCGACGGTCCGATCCCGGCCCGGCAAAAAGCTCGCGCGCACCCGAAAGGCCCTGGCTCCAAGCCGAAGATCGAGGCTCGCCGGCTGAATCTGATCCGGCGCCAAGGGCGCGCTGGCGCCGATCAGACCGGCCTCGACCAGCGCGGCGATCTGGCGGCTGGAAAGGACGCCCTCGCGCCGCCCCGCCCAGCTGGGTTTCGGCAGTCTTGCCTCGCTCATCTCGCGCAATTCCTTACATATGCGAGCGCGATCCGGCGCGCTCCCGGCGGGCCGTTCCTAGCATGAAAAAACGAGGACGCGCGAACCGGCCCGAAGCGGCGGGCCTTCCGGCGTTCAGGCCCGATGTCGCAGGGATTTGCGCGGATAGAACCTCGGCGCCTCGGCGCCCTGCGGCGTTCTGGCTCTACGTTGCGCGCCGTAAGGCGACATCGGCATGAGGTCCGGGTCAATCTCGTCGGCGGCGCCCATGTGGGCC
>JBAWEN010000267.1:0-2638 GCA_049591215.1 Methylocystis sp.
GCTGCCGCCCCTTCGTATGTCTTGCCCGCGGCGTCGGCTTTCGCGTGAGCGGAAGCGTGGCCTGCCTCGGCTGCTTTGAGCTCCGTTGTCGCGCGGGCCGCCTCTTGCCGCTTGCCGCCAAGGACCATCAACATCTCTTTTACAGTCTTGACGGCCGCCGCGGTTTCAGCCGCTGCCTTGACCTTGAGATGCTCGGCGTATTGGCGCGGATTGACTAACGCCGGCTCGGCGGCGCCGGTCGCCGCCCGCGGCGCGCCGAGGGCGGGCGCCGCTCTGTCGGCCTCCGTCTGAACCAGCATCTTCGGCGCCGGCAGCAGTGGGTGCGCGAATTCAACTGGCGTCACCTCTTGCGGCGAAATGACGATGCGCTCGCCGATCTTGGTCAACCCCCAAAGCTTGGTGGCGAACCCGGCGGGCAGCCGGATACAGCCGTGCGAGGCTGGATGGCCAGGCACGACTCCAAGATGCATGGCGATGCCCGACCAGGTGACACGCTGCATGAACGGCATGGGGGCGGCGGAGTAAATATTCGAGCGGTGGAATCGTTCGCGGCCGATGATGGTGAAGATGCCCTTCGGCGTCGGGTGGCCGGCCATGCCGGTTGAAATCGCCGAGCTAGCGACGAGCCCGTCGTGATTATATACGGAAACGCGCTGGTCAGCGAGCGAAGCAACCACGAATAGCGGCCGCTCGGGGTTAGGGGCTTCGGCAGGCTTGGCTTCACGCGCGGACTGTTTACCGGCTGCCTTCAAGCCAAGATGGCCGTAATGACTTATTACGGTCCGGGACGGGGATCGCGGACGATGCTTCAAATCTGGCGCCGGCTCGGTTCGAGGCCGGTCGGCGTTGAACCAAGGAATGTAAAACTGCGCCACAGCCGGCGTCGCCGCGAAGCCGATAGCCGCCATAAGAGGGCTCACGGCGAAGACCACACTCGCGAAAACCTTCCCGCCATAGCGTCTTCGCAATCGCATGCGACGCCTCCAATTTGCAACGAAGCTCCCTCTGAGCCTGGGAGCTTACTCCTAATTTACTCGTAAAAAATGGCTATTGCGGCGCCGTCGCAAGACAAAAAACAACAAAGGACGCGACGATTTTTCGCTAAGGCGCCATTTGTAAGATTCTCCAAGGTTCGGACCCAAATATCGCCCAAGTTAGCGCTTGGGGACAAGTTCGACCCATCGCGGCGGGTTGCGGGCGATCGCCGCCGCGTGAACTCTCTGGAAACGGAGCGATGGCGAATTCTCCGTCATCAAGAAACACCTTCCCCGTCGGCTTGGCCTGAAGGTCGTGTGTCATGCCCACTTTCTGGCGGCGTTCGCATTCATTTCTAGCGCGGACGGGTTTTACAAACCCGCGTCCATTATTAGACGGTGGCGTAAAGCAAAAGCCGTCAAAGGTTCGATCAGGCTCGCGTCATCGGCGCTTGCGCCGGCATTTAGCCGTCCCAAGGTTGAGCGTCAGCGTAAGCTACTATGATGCCTTCTCGCCCTTCGTATTCGCAATATGGACTAACCGTTCAGTCCAGATGAGCCACGACGGCCAGACGTCTGACCGCGCCATTTTGAAATGCCTGTAAGAACGCCTCGTAGTTTTTGAAGACCACGCATCCATTCGAATCACCGTTGGGGCCAAGCATGTAAGTGTGCGCGAGGAGACCCGCCCGTCCAAACACGTCGCCGCCGCCAATGGGTTTGAGGCGTAACGCTTGCACTCCATGGAAAAGCTGCTCCCGAGGCGCGAGCTCGTAGACGTCGGGCGGCGTAGCCCCGCGCATTCGTTCGTGCACGTGACGTGGATCGTCTAACCTGACGCCGAGGCCCGAATGAGCTTCCAATCTCGTTCCGTCGGGCAGGTAGACGGTATGCGCCGAGATATCATAAACGGCGGTCCATCGATCATAGCGGGCCAGCGGGCTAAAAGCGGCGCTTCCCGCGTCGCCAAGAACGCCGCTTTCCGGAATGGCGTTTGCGAGGACAGGCCCAGATCGTCGCGGCGCGCCAAAATGCTCCTCGAAAGCCGCGTTTTTATTGGACGGAACGGCTGGCGGAGTGAGTTTTCCATTCTGCTGCGCTAAAAGGCGGACGGGGACTCGAAACGAGCTAAACAGGCCGGTAATTGTTGCTGCCCAAAGCATGAATCCACCGAAAAAAAAGGCAATTTCAATTTGTCTGGATGGGGAAACGTCGTAGCGACGCCAGGTCCAAAGGCTCAGAGTTAAGACAGCGGCCGCGGCAATTATTGAATAGACGTAAAGTCTGTCCATTAGACTCCCCATCACGTTCGAACCCTGGAGCAATACTAATTCCATAAGGCCTAGACGGTAAAGCCATATCCTTCATCGGCCGGAGGCCCGCGGAGAAGTTCCGCTCGTTCCATGGCTGAAGAAGGGCTTCGGCTTTGCGGGAGAATGGACCGTTCGCCGCCAGAACGAATTGCTCGCGCTCTGCTTCGGACTCGAAATGGTTAACAATCCTTGAAAATCGACCACTCCCAAGGATTTTCGTGACCTCGCCCAAAGTTTGCGAGGGGCCCAAACCGGACATATCGTGTGCCACCAACACAATTGCCGCTTCAGGATTGCGCGATAAGCCAAAACGGCGTAATCCGAGCCTAAAATTGGCGACCATGTAAGGGA
>JBAWEN010000268.1:0-1744 GCA_049591215.1 Methylocystis sp.
TAGTTGTAGTAGGATTCCAGGATCTTCTCGAGCCCATAGGCGGGCAGCGACCCGTCGCCGATCAGGATGCCAAGGCCTCCGGCCGCGAAATAGGCCTCGTGCGAATTGGCGAGGCCGTTGATGACGCCGGCGAAGCCGAGCGTGTCATCCGGCCGTCCCCAGTCCTTGCCGGAAATCGACAACCCGGCCTGCACGGTGCGGTCGATGTCGGTGAAGTCCCATGGCTCCACGCTGCCGTCGGTGTAGCCGGCGCGGGCGAAGAAGCCGACGCTCTCGTTGATCTGCTGTTCGAGATTGACGCTCACGCCCGGTCGGTCGCGGAATTTGCGATCCAGGGCGAGCGCGAGGCTCGCGTCCATCCCCAACCAGTTCGCGGCGTTCACGGCGTCCTGAAAATTGCCCATGCGACCGCGGCTCAGGAAGCCGGTGACTTTCAGCTTGCCGGGCTGCCCCATGAATTCGTGGCGCTCCTCGATTTCACCGACCGCCTGAAACTGGCTCAAATTGGGGTCGAGGCCATAGGCGGGCCCACTGAGCGCCGCGCCCGCGGGCGTCGCCGAGAGGTCGAAAATCCCTCCGCGCACGGTCCAGCGACCTTGATACCACTCCGCCGCCGCGCCGTAAGTGAAGCCCCAGGCGTCGCCGGCATAGTCGAATGTGCCGGCGTTGATCAACGCCCAGTTCAGGAAGTCGTTCTTGGGATTGTTGGCGTATTTGTTGGTGTCGAAGATGTCCACGATGCCGAATTTGCCGACGGTGAACACGAGGCGATTTTCCGTCACCGTTTGCGCGAACTGATTGATGTCCGCCTCCACCTTCTGCTCCGCGCCGCCGAGGTTCACGGTTTGGCGCAGGAAGTAGCGCTGCACGCGCGTGTAGGGAAAGGGGTAGCCGAGCTTGTAGGCCTCCCCGCTCGGGTAGCCGGCCGCCCCGTGGGCGTTGCCGACCCCGAAGCCCTGGTCGATTTCCGGGTTGACCCAAAGCTCCGCGCCCTGCCAAGGGCGCAGGCCAGCATAAAGCGTGACGTCGCTGGTCTGTCGGAAGTCGCCCGCGAGCGGCAAGCTGTTCGGCCCGTTCGAGGTCGCGCGGATTCTGGGATAACCTTGGCCGACGAAGGTGGCCTGGCCGTGGAAATTGACGCGGTCTTCGTCCGCCAGCGTCCATCCGGCCGATGGCGCTTCGCTCGCTACCGACGGCGCCGCCGAAGCGAAGTCGCCAAAATGGTAGTTCAACCCCAAGCGCACCGTTTGCAGGGCGAAATCGGAGCGGAACACCTCGTTGTTGTTGGGAAAGCCGACGCTCTTCGCGCCAAAGTTGGAGTACAGATATTCGAGCTTGGCCGTCCAGTTCGCGATCAGCGGAACCTCGACCCCGGCGCCGACGGCCCAGCCCCAACGCCATAGGAAAGGCGCATCGGTCGTTCCGCTCGAGATTTGCGTCAGGGTTTGCTGGTCGCGGGTCCAGGCGAAGCCACCCGTGGCGTAAAGGAGCCAATCGTTGAACACGTAGCCGACGCGGCCACGCACCGTCCCGGAGGCCTGCATCGCCTCCATGTAAGTCGCGGCCCCAAGCGACGGCGAAATAAAATTGGCCGTCGCGCCCGTGGTTTGACCAGAAAGGTCGGGATAAGCGGGGAAGGTGAAGTCCGCCTCGACCCCGAGCAGCACACGGGACGGCAGCAGAAGATTATAGCCGCCCTGGAATCCGCCAAGGAAGCTGCCGGCCTCGGTGAATGTGTCGATAG
>JBAWEN010000269.1:0-10737 GCA_049591215.1 Methylocystis sp.
ATCGACACCCGCATCCCCTACACCGTCGACGAAGACGGCTTTTACACCGCCGACGCCCCCGGTTTCGAAGGCAAGCGCGTCATCACCGACAAGGGCGACAAGGGCGACGCAAACGACGCCGTCATCGCCGCGCTCGTCGCCGCGGGAAATATTCTCGCGCGCGGGCGCCTAAAGCATCAATATCCGCACTCCTGGCGCTCCAAGAAGCCGGTGATCTTTCGCAACACGCCGCAATGGTTCATCGCGATGGATAAGCCCTTCGCGCGAACAACCCCTCACCCTGAGGAGGCGCGTAGCGCCGTCTCGAAGGGCGATAGTTCGACGGCGGCGTCCTTCGAGACGCCCGCTGCGCGGGCTCCTCAGGACGAGGGCGGAGGGCACAACGCCCAGACGTTGCGTCATTTGGCGCTCGCCGAAATCGCCCGCACGCAATGGACGCCCAAGGCCGGCGAAAACCGCATCACCGGCATGATCGGTGGGCGTCCCGATTGGGTGGTCTCGCGCCAGCGCGCCTGGGGCGTGCCGATCGCGCTGTTCGTCAAGAAGGGCACGCATGAGCCGCTGCTCGACGCGCGCGTGAACGAGCGCATCGTGGCGGCCTTCGCCAAGGAGGGCGCCGACGCCTGGTTCGAGGCGGGCGCCGCCGCGCGTTTCCTCGCGCCCGATCACGACCCCGAGCATTACGAAAAAATCTCCGACGTGCTCGACGTGTGGTTTGATTCGGGCTGCACCCATGCCTTCGTGCTCGAAGACCCCAAGGCTTTCCCGAGTCTCGCTGGAATTCATCGCAAGCGCGACGGCGGCGCCGACGAGATCATGTATCTCGAAGGCTCGGACCAGCATCGCGGCTGGTTCCATTCCTCGCTGCTGGAATCCTGCGGCACGCGCCATCGCGCGCCCTATGACGCGGTTCTCACCCACGGCTTCGTGCTGGATGAGAAGGGCCGCAAAATGTCGAAATCGCTCGGCAATGTGGTCGCCCCGCAAAAGGTCATCGCCGATTCCGGCGCCGATATTCTGCGCCTGTGGGTCTGCGCCTCGGATTACGCCGACGATCTGCGCGTCGGACCCGAGATTTTGAAAACCTTTGTCGAGACATACCGCAAGCTGCGCAACACGATCCGCTGGATGCTCGGCACGCTCGCGCATCACGCGCCCGGCGCGGACGATCTCGTCCATGCGCCGGAGCTTGAGCGCCTGATGCTGCACCGGCTGGTCGAACTGGACGAAGCCGTTCGCACGGCCTATGCGGCTTACGACTACAAAAAGGTCGTGGCGCTGCTGACCCCGTTCATGACCAGCGATCTTTCGGCCTTTTACTTCGACATCCGAAAGGACGCGCTCTATTGCGATCCGCCGTCGAGCGAGAAGCGCAAGGCGGCGCTGGCGGTGATCGAGCATATCTTCCGCTGCGTCACGACCTGGCTCGCGCCGATCCTGGTCTTCACCGCCGAGGAAGCCTGGCTTTCGCGCTACAACGGCGCGGTGTCGGCGCATTTGGAGGTTTTCCCCGACGTTCCGTCCCATTGGCGCGACGAGGCGCTGGCGAAAAAATGGAGCGACATTCGCGCGATCCGCGCCGTCGTCACCGGCGCGCTGGAGGTCGCGCGCGCGGAGAAACGCATTGGCTCGTCGCTGGAGGCGGCGCCCGTCGTGCATATTTCCGAGCCTAAGCTTTGCGTGGCGCTCGATGGAGTCGATTTCGCCGAAGTCTGCATCACCTCCGACATCCGCGTGGAGACCGAGGGCGAGGCGCCGCCCGAGGCGTTCCATTTGCCCGAGGTCAAGGGCGTCGCCGTGTCGTTCGCGGCCGCGCCCGGCGTCAAATGCGCGCGGTCGTGGCGATATTTCGATCCCGCCACCGCCGATCCGGACTATCCCGATGTCACCCCGCGCGACGCGCGATCGCTGCGCGAAATCGCCGGGCTGGCGGGGCGCGGGGAGCGCGTCGAGCCTTGATCGTCGGCGCCTCAGCAGCACCAGAACAGGCGTCGCGGCGCCCTCGCGCCGGAATCATCGAGCTTGATTTCGGGCGGCCCCGCGTCGCGCCTCGCACCGCGATCGAGGTTGCGGCTCGGTGAACGTTCTCCTCGCATTTCTGGCCAATTCCGCCACGAATGTCGTGATCGGCTTGCTGGTCGCCAAATATCTCGGCCCCGAGGAATATGGGCGTTTCGCCATAGCCTTTTCGATCTCCGCCGTCGTGCAAACGGCGTTGTTCGATTGGCTGCGCCTCGCGGCGACGCGCTTTTACTCCGTGAGAGTGCGCGATCAAAAACCGGTCGTGCGGGCGACGCTCGACATGTCCTTCGCCGCGGTCGTCTGCGCGCTGGCGCTCGCCACGGTCCTGTTCGCATATCTTGGGCCGACGCTCGACTTCGACGGCGTTCTGATTCTATTGGCGCTGCTGACGGCGGTGGTCAACGGGCTGTTCGACTATTCGACCGCGTTGGTGCGCGCGCGGTTCGACGACCAACTGTTCGGCCGGCTGGTCTTCGTCAAGAATCTGCTTTCGTTGCTCCTGACCGGCGGCGGGGCGTTTTTGTTTCACTCAGCGGGCGTCGCCTTGGCGGGCACGATCATTAGCCTGTTCGGCACGGTGATCGCGGCCCGCGCCTCGCTGACCGATAAGGGCGCGCCGCCAGGCGCGGCGCGGCGCGAAACGGCGGCGGCGTTGATCGCTTATAGCGCGCCGATCGTCACCGCCAATTTGCTTTATCAAGCCATTCCGCTCGCGGCGCGCTCCACGGTCGCCGACGTCTATGACTTCGCCGAAACCGGGCAGTTCGCGCTGGCGTTCGACCTTGGCATGCGCGCGATGCTGGCGTTTGGCTCCGCGCTCGATGTTTTGTTGTTCCAAATCGCGGTGGCGGCGCACGAGAACCACGGGGCGGAGAGGGCGCGGCGACAGGTCGGCCGCAACATGGCGGTTGTACTTGCTTTTCTATTGCCGGCTTGCACCGGCCTCTTCCTCGTCATGCCGTCGGTCGAATTGCTGATCGTCCCAGCACAATATCGCGGGCCTTTCGCCCATTATCTTGGCCTGCTGCTTCCGGGCTTGTTCGCGATGGGAATGATTCTGTTTGGCGTCAATCCGGTGTTTCAGATCGGCAAGAAGACCGCGCCAATGGTCGGCGCGGCGCTGGTCGCCGTCGCCGCGGGATTTTTCCTGGTCGTGGCCTTGCCTTGGGGGAAAGACGCCTCCAGTCTGGCGCTGGCGCAATGCGGCGCCTATCTCGCGGCGCTTGTCGCGACGCTGTTTTTCGCCGCCCGCGCGAAACCGATCTGGCCGCGTCCGTGGGATGTGGCCTTCGCGGTCGTCGCCACCGGCGGCATGGTCGCCGTCCTGTCGCCGCTGCGCGAGATGACGCCGGGGGTTTTGACGCTGCTATTGCAGGTGTCCCTGGGCGTCGTGGTTTACGGAGTCTTGACGCTTATTTTCGACACCGCCGGGCTGCGCGGCCAGGCGATGGTTTGGATAAAACGGCGGCGCGCGCGAACCGCCCCGCCGCCGCCCTATTGAGGCGGATGAAGAAAAATCTTCGGCGGCACGGCAATGGTTACAACTCCGGCTCCATTTACAAAAGCCGCCGCTTGTCTACCCCGCGGAGCCTTTTTATTGAACTAAATAAGCTGTTTAGCTCCAAGACGATCTATATTCGGCACAAGACTGAAATCGCGCATCCAGTGCGCAAGTATCTATAATATAAATCTTTTTCTTTTCGTCGGGCAAACTTAAGCTAGAGGCGGCGCCGGCCGCGCGATGGTTGTTTCGTGTACGTACTAGTACTAGGTTGAAATATTAGCCTTAATGGCATTTAATGTAGTGACTGCGGTATTGCTAAGTAATAAATAAAGGGTGCCATGTGTTTTTCAGATGCTTTAATATGGCTGGAAAATCACTGGAGAATGATTTGTGTATCGTATTTTGTTTTGATGGTTGTGGCGTGGGTATTTGTCTACGGCGCCGGTAGGGCGAGCGATCGATGAAATAGAGAGCGGAGTCGTTTCGCGAGACGAGAATGAGGCGGGTTTTATGCGGCCGGCTGCGAAGTGCGGATTTTAAAAAATAGGTCATTGTGACCGATATAGAGGTATATTGCAGTTTCGGAGCGGCGAAATAAAGCATTATTCGTACTAACGAAACATATGCTCTATATTCTAGGCGCTTATTTCCCTCGCCAAAGCCTTTCACGCCCAATGCGCGGGAGTCGAGAGCTTTCGCTTTCGTCTTTCGCTTATGGCGCGGCGCACTCATAGGTTGAGTTTATTGAAGACGAAAGTGGGCATGTGGCGAATGATCAGCATGATCGGTAGCCAGAATTTCGGCGCGTAGACCACTGGGCCGCCACGCTTCGCCGCCGCCTCGATCACCTCGGCGACTTGCTCCGGGGTGGCCCATAGCAATCCCTTTTTCGTAATGCTCGCCGTCATCGGCGTGTCGACGAAGCCGGGCTTTATCAATACGGCGCGGGCGCCGAGCGGCGCCAAGCGATGGGCGATCCCCTCCACCAGCCGCGCGAGACCGCCTTTCGTGGCGCCATAGACGAAATTGGAGCGCCGGCCTCGATCTCCGGCCACCGAGCCGATCACCAGCAACGCGCCGGCGCGCTGCTTCTCGAAGATCGCCGCGGCGGCGAGGCACCAGGCGACGGCGCTGGCGAAATTGGTCTGTATCAGCGTCGCCGCCGCGCTCGGATCGCGCTCCAGTTCGGTTTGATCGCCGAGAACGCCATAGGCGAGCAGCAGAATATCGAGGCCGCCGAGCGTCTCGACCATTTTGGCGAGTTCCGCGCCAGCGTCCGCGGACGCGCAATCGAGCGCCACGCAATCGGCTTGCGCGGCGCCGCGCGCGACGAGATCGGCGGCGATCGCGTTCAGGCGGTTTTGATCTCGCCCCACAAGCACGAGCCGCGCGCCGCGCGCCGCCCAAAGGCGGGCGGTCGCCCGCGCGATGGCCGATCCCGCGCCAAGAATGACGACGCGTTCGCTTTCGATGTTCATTGGGCCACCCTTGTCCAAAAATCGGAATTCAATGCTGGATCCTTCAGCAGTTGCTCCCAGTGTGGGAAGGATCGGCGGAACATTTCACGCGACATGCGTCCATCCTTGGCCGGATAGAGCGCGCCGTTCGCCTCCCTGACCATGGCGTCGAGCCGCGCCAGCAGGTTCAGCGTCGTCTCTCCCCTGAACGGAAAGTCCAGCGCGAGCGTCGCGCCCGGCCGCGGGAAGGACAGAACGCCCGGCGAAGGCAGGTCGCCAAAGGTTTTCAGCACCGCGAGAAACGAAGCCTGGCCGGAGGCGGCGATGACGCGCAGCATCTCGGCGATCGCGTCCCGCTGGTTCTCGCGGGGGATGACGCATTGATATTGCGACATGCCGCGTCGTCCATACAGCCTGTTCCAATCATGCACCGCGTCGAGCGGATAAAAGAACGGCGCGTAATGCTGGCGGCTCGTTCCCGCCTTGGCGCTGTTGACGCGATGATAAAGCTTGTTGAAGGCGCCGACCGTGAAACGATTGAGGGCGAAGCCGGGCGCCTCGAGTGGAATGCGCTTCCAACTCTTTTCGTCGTGAAGATCATATGCGCCGTCGTCGATCCAATTGGCGCGGGAGAAAATCCCGCGCCCGGTTTCGGCGCCGCCGGCCGTGCAGTCGATCCAAGCGACAGTGTGCTCGAAGCTCCGCGCGCTCTCGTCGGCCAAGGACCAAAAGGCGTCGAGATTGTCGTACGGAACGATCTCGACATCGAGATAAGCCCCGCCAATTTTGACGAGTTGCAGTTCCACCCATTCGATCACGCCGGTCAGACCGAGACCGCCAACGGTGGAGGCGAACAGCGCCGGCTCGGAGTCCGGCGTGACGGTCAGTTCCCCGCGATCGCTGCGCAACAGGCCAAAGGCCCGAACGTGACGCCCGATCGAGCCCGCGCCATGATGATTCTTGCCGTGAACGTCATTGGCGACGGCGCCGCCGAGCGTGACGAAGCGCGTTCCCGGCGTCGTCGGCGGAAACCAGCCCTTTGGAACGACGAGACGCAAAATTTCCGAAAGGCTCGCGCCCGCTTCCGCGCGCAGGACGCCCGTCGCGGCGTCGAAGGCGATGAAGCTGTCGAGACCGCTCATATCGATGACCGCGCCGGCGCGGTTAAGACAGGAATCGCCGTAAGATCGGCGCAGCCCGATCGCCAAGAGGCTCTCGCCGCCGGCGCGGCTCGCGAGACCCGGCAATTCGTCGCGAAAGCCGGGGCGCGCCACGCGTTGAGCGCCACGCGAGACGCGGCCCCAGGACACAATGTCGCTTCTCTCGAGGAAGGGCGATGGCGCCGAGACCGCTTTGGTCGTCACGATATCGCCGCGCCGAACGTGGCCGCCATCAGCGCCCCATAGATTAGGCTGGGTCCGTCTTTCAACGCGAAGGCCACGGGATCGTCATGTAATTCGCCGCGGTGACAGAGCAGCCAGATTCGCGCGAGCCACAAAAATATGATCGCCGGAAAACTCCATAAAAACTGCGGGTGACTGTAGAACCCCGTCGGAAAGGCGTCCTCGACAAGATAGATCACCATGATCAGCACGGTGGCCATCATCGCTCCGACGCCAAGCGAGAGCATCAATGGCGCGTCGTCGGCGCGATAGCCGCGGCCGGGCGTTCCGTCGAGCCCATGCGCGACCATGCGGGTGATTTCGGTCTGACGCTTCGCCGTCGACAGCGACAAGAATAAGAACATGGAGAAAACAAACAGCCACGGCGAAAACACGGTGCCGGTGACGACCACGCCGAGCGCCAGACGCATCGAAAAAAGCGCGGCCAGAATGAAAACGTCGACGATCGGTTCGCGTTTCAGCCGAAACGAATAGGCGAGACTGATGACGAGATAGAGCGCGAGCATTCCGACGCAGTTCGCGCCCATCAGCGCCGCGAGAAGGAACGACGCCAGTCCGCCGCCGGCGATCAACCCGATACCGGTCGCGATCGACAGATCGCCGCTCGCGAGAGGCCGGTTCTTTTTCGACCAATGCCGTCGATCTTCCGTCAGATCCCAAAGATCGTTGAGAATATATGTCGCCGAGGCGAGGACGCTCAGCGCGACGAAGCCTCCGACCGCATGGAGCCAAGCCGTCGAATCATGCACCTTTCCGCCGAGCACCAACGGCACGAAGACGAGGGCGTTTTTGGCCCATTGATGAAAACGCAGCCCGCGCCGAAGCGATGGAAAATTAAATCCCTTGGTTGGCAAAACAGACACGAGTTCAGTCCGGGCGGTGACTTTCTTCACCATCCTCGCCGAGCGCCCCGCGAAAACCGCCGCCGACGCCTTGCTCCAAACGTGTAAGTCCGCCGAAGAATCGCCCGCGTAGACGAAACCGTCCGGGAGGAGGCTCACTAATTCTCGCGCTTTCGCGAGGCCTTTCAGATTGAGACCGTCGCGGGAGGCCACGATGTCGCTGATGCAAGGAAAGCGGCGTTGAATCTTCTCGGCGATGGAAAGGTCGGCGGCGGTCGCCAAGACGATCCGGCGCCCCCGCTTAGCCTCCCGTTCCGCCAAGGCGAGAAGTTCGTCATTGACGGGAAACGTCGCGACGTCTTCCTCGGTGACGACCTCGGCCAGCCGATTTTTAACCTTCGCCCGGCCGGAAAGAATCCAGAACGGAATTTTCCACGCGGCCATTCCCTGGCGCTTCAGAAAAAACAGCAGCGACTCATGCAGCGCGTCGGTTGCGATCAAGGTCCCGTCGAGGTCGACCACGAGAGGAAATTCAATGCCGAGAGGAAGTCCTTCGGCTACCGGGGCGATTTCCCCTAACGCGGACGCTCCGGCATTCCTCATAATCGAATCGCCTTTTCCATCCAACTTTGGGCAACGGTCAACGTGCCCGGGAGAAGCGATGGATATCGTTCGGCGTTCGCGGGATCGCTCCTGGCCCATATCTGCGACTGATTCGCACTATTGGCAAGCGGGAACCTAAGCGGCTCACTTCAACCGAGCTTCATGAGGGTTCGACGAGACGCCGCGTTTCGCGGGGCGCGTTCGAGCCCTGTCTTCCGAAGCGCTCAGCCGCCCACCACCAGCACATGCACCAGGGGTTTCTTGCCCCAGCTCGCATAGACGGCGCCGCGCACCGCGCGCTCGATGGCCGTGGCCACCGAATCGAAATCTCGTCGGCGCGCGCGCGGCAAGGTGTCGAATGTCTTGAACACCGCGTCGTCGACAACATCGCCCATGTCGACGTTGTTCTTGCCCAGCTTGGGCAGGCCGGCGAAAACAATGTCGGGATCGCCGACGAGATCGCCCTGCTTGCCGACCGCGAGAGCGATGGACACGACGCCCGCGAAGGCCAGCTTGACCCGCTCGCGCACGGCGGCGTCGTTCTCGCTCACGAGGATGTCGCCGTCCTTGAACACTCTGCCAAAGGGAATCTTGCCGATAACCGCCGGCGCGCCGGGCGCGAGGCGCACGAGGTCGCCGTTGCGCGCCGAGACGACCTGGCTAACGCCCTGCTCTTTCGCGAAAGCGGCGTGCCGCGTCAGATGATGCGCCTCGCCATGCGCGGGCACGGCGGCTCGCGGCCGCACCCATTCATACATCCGCGCGACCTCGCCCCTGCGCGGATGGCCCGAGCAATGCACGAGATGGTCGTGGTCGGTGATCACCTCGACGCCAAGGTCGCATAATTTATTGATGACGCGATGCACTTCGCGCATGTTTCCGGGAATGGCGCGCGACGAGAAAATGACACGGTCGCCGGAAACCAGTTTGATCGCGGGATGTTCGCCTTCGGCGGCGCGCGCCATCGCGGCGCGCGCTTCGCCCTGGCTTCCCGTCGCGATGACCACCACTTTGTCGCGCGGCAGCGTCGCGAGATGGTCGAGCGAATAGAAGCCGGCGACTCCTTCAAGATATCCGCAATCGCGCGCCACCTGGATCGCGCGGTCGAGCGCGCGGCCAGCCACGACGACGCTACGGCCACAGGCTTGCGCCGCTTCGGCGATGGCGCGCACGCGGGAAATGTTCGAGGCGAAAGTCGTCACCAGCACGCGGCCTGCGGCCTCGCCGATCAGAGCGCGCAGGGTCCGGGCGACGTCGCTTTCCGAAAAGCTGTCGCCTTCGCGCAAAATATTGGTCGAGTCGCAGATCAGCGCGGTCACGCCCTCGTCCCCGAGCGCCCGCAGCCGCGCTTCGTCGATGCGATAGCCGACGCCAGGATCGGGGTCGATCTTCCAGTCCCCGGTATGCACGACAAGCCCCGCCGGCGTGCGGATGGCCAAGGCGCAGGCTTCCGGAATGGAATGAGCGACGGCGACATATTCGACGCTGAAGGGACCAAGGTCCAACACCGTTCCCGGCCCGACCCGCGTGATCTCGACATTGGGCGCGCCGGGCTCCGACAAGCGGCGCGTTTCAATGAGCCCCGCGGCGAAAGGCGTCGCGAAGACGCGGCAGCGTAGCTTGGGCCACAGCGCGGCGAGCGCGCCAATGTGGTCTTCATGCGCGTGCGTGATCAAAAGCCCCAAAAGATCGCGGCCGATTTTCTCGACGAACGACACGTCGGGAAGCACGAGATCGACGCCGGGAAGATCGGGCCCCGGAAAGGTGAGGCCGCAATCCACCATCAGCCATTTGCGCTCCCGCGCGGGACCGAAGCCATAAAGCGCCGCGTTCATGCCGATTTCGCCAAGGCCGCCGAGCGGCGCGAAGACAAATTCGCTTTCGTCAATCGTCATGAAGGCAAACCTGACTGTTCGAGAACATTGGACTCATCATGAGCCAAAAACACGTCGCCCGCGTCCAACACGCGTTCGCCCTCGGCCGTCGCGACGGCCATTCGTCCCTGGGCGTCGATCGTCAGGAAGCGTCCACGCACTTCCTCGTCGCGCGCCAGCACGACGCGAACGGGCTGGCCGAGGCCCGCCGCCGACTCAAGCCATTTTCCGCGAATGGCCGCGAAGCCCTCGCCCCCCGCCCAAAGATCCAGCGCGGCGACAAAGGCGGCGGTGAGCGGAGCGAACAACTGCTCGGCCGTCGGCGCGCCTGAGCCTGCTTCGCTCAGCGCGCGGGCGGGGTAAGGTAGTCCTCGCGGCGCGCTGGCGCAATTAACCCCAATACCGATGACGACGACGCACTCGTAGGGGGCGCGTGGGTCGCCCGTCGCGATCGGGACGCCTTCGAGAAGAACCCCGGCGAGCTTGCCGCCATCCAGCAGAAGGTCGTTCGGCCACTTCAGCGCGAGGCGCTCTCCCAAACCGCTGACTCGCCGAACCGCCTCAATTAACGCGACGCCAGCGACAAATCCGAGTTGCGGCGCGAGGCTCGGCAGGGAGCCGCCAGAGAGAACGAGGCTCGCGTGAAGATTGCCGGGCGTCGAAACCCATTGCCGGCCAAGACGCCCCCTGCCTCGGGTTTGCCGCCCAGCGACGATCCACAGCGGGCCGCGCTCGCCTTCGGCGATGAGCCGCTTGCCCTCGTCGTTGGTGGAATCCACCTCCTCGAAGGAAAGCAGCCGAACACCGCGCGCGCGCGCTTCGCCTCCCAGTTCCAAGCACCCGTCCGCTTTCAAAATAGCGATTTCGCGGCGGCTGTCGCCGCGTTCATCAGCGGCGCCGGATATACCCAGAAGCACAGCAGGAAGATCGACGAAACCGCCAGCACCGCGCGCGGCGTGAAGGCGGAATGATCGAACACGGGAGCCGGCTCGTCGAAATACATGACCTTGACGATCCGAAGATAGTAATAAG
>JBAWEN010000270.1:0-4353 GCA_049591215.1 Methylocystis sp.
GCCCACATCAGAACAATCACCCGACGCATCGCAAGGCCTTGATCAAAAACGAAATCATTTCGAGTCCGACTCTTACACTCATCGTCGCGCCGGCGCTTTACGTCATATTGTTCCGCATCGCGGAGCCAACGACATAGAAAAGCCTTCGCTTCTCGACGAAGGCCGACAACGCTCCTTTGAAATCAAGAAGCCGAAGCTCCGTTCGGGGCGTCGTGTCAGATTGACTTGGCCGGCTCTATGGCTTGTAATTGTTCCAGCAACCATTTTCAGGCGAGCGTCGCCCTCGCAAGACCGTAGAGTTATTGCTTTTTGAAGCTCTAATGACCGAGTGAAACGACGGCTTGTCAGCCGTAAAATTTAGCTTCTAATGGGAACGTCTGTCGGTTTCGTGATGCCCCGCCGACGCTCGGCCCAGCTTGTCGACGAGCTTAGAGTATCCATTCGGTCTGGAAATGGGCGGAGGGTGAACAATGGGAAGCGTCGCGCTCAAACTGTTCAAACGTTTCTTGGTTCTGACGACGATTGTCGCCGTGACGCTTTTCGCGGTTCGCGCTTACGACTCTCAACGCGGGCTGCCGCTCGAAGTTTGGCACAGCTATGTGCCGCATGAGATGCGCGCGAAAGAGCTTGATACCGCCGACTGGCGCGCCTATCTCGAGGCGGAAGATCAAATATTCTTATCTTTGCGCGCCAATGTCACCGGGAAAATAACGCCTGAAGAGCGGGTTCCCTATAATCGCTACTTTGAAGGCAGCCCCGTCTATCCGGCCCATTTTTCACGAGATTGGAACCGATCCTATATTCTTGAGACTTCGGGAGCTCCCGTCGGCGCGGTCGTGCTTCTCCATGGATTGACGGATTCGCCCTACAGCCTTCGTCATATCGCGTCTCGTTATCGTCAGCATGGATTCGTGGTGATTGCGATCAGACTGCCCGCTCACGGCACGGTGCCCGGGGCCTTGACCGACGTGGACTGGGAAACATGGTCAGCGGCGGCACGACTCGCCGTCAGGGAAGCGCGACGACGCTCGCCTGCTCCGGCGCCTTTGCACATTGTCGGTTTTTCGAATGGAGGGTCGCTCGCCGTAAAATACGCGCTTGATGCGATTGAAGACAAAGGCCTCTCTCAGGCCGACCGTCTGATTTTGATTTCTCCAATGGTCGGGATCACGCGTTTCGCGCGTTTCGCTGGCTTTGCCGGTTTGCCGGCGAGGCTCCCCGCCTTTGCAAAGGCGGCTTGGCTCAGCGTGCTGCCCGAATTTAATCCGTTCAAATACAATTCTTTCCCTGTGAATGGCGCACGCCAGTCTTACCGTTTGACGGAAGCGCTGCAGACGCAGCTTTCTTCCTACGAGCGCGACGGGCGATTGAGTGGACTGCCGCCAATTTTGACGTTTCAGTCGGTCATCGACTTCACGGTGAGCACGCCGGCGGTGCTCTCGGAACTCTATGCGCATCTGCCGTCAAACGGAAGCGAGCTCGTCCTTTTCGACGTCAATCGTAACGTCAAATTCGGGCCGCTCATCCGGCCGGCGGCCGACGAGGCGCTGTCGAGGCTCGTGCCGCGCGGCGCCAGAAATTACCGACTCGCGGTCGTGACAAATGCGGGCGAAGGAACGGATGAGGCGGTTGAGCGGGTCGTTGAGGCGGGCGACACGACGGAGCGAACGCGCCCGCTCGGACTTGTCTACCCCAAAGGGGTTTTTTCGCTCTCGCATGTTGCGCTGCCATTTCCGCTCACAGACTCGCTCTATGGTCTTACGCCCGACCTCTCGGAAAATTTCGGCGTCAATTTGGGCGCATTGGCCCCGCGTGGCGAACGCGGAACGTTGATCGTCAGCCTGGACGCGCTGTTGCGCATGTCCTCGAACCCGTTCTTCTCATACATGGCCGAGCGCATCGAAGAGCGTCTACCGCCCCCGCCGACGGAAAACGCGCCTGTGTCTACCGACGAACGCCCCTCGTCGCCGACGCCACCAGATCAGCCCCGCGGCGATCAGCGTGTTGCGCCACCGCGGCTTTCGCCTCTCTCACCGGGCGGCGGCGACCAATCCAAGCGTCGCTCGCGTTAGGCAAATCTCTGACGCCGGATGTTCGCGCGCCGGAAGTTGACGCCTTCACCAGCCGAAGCCCGCCGCAACCCTATTGTCGACGGCGCGTATGAACTGGTTCGCCTGCTCCGAGTAGGAGCGACGCATGTCTACTGCTCGGCATCCAAGGGAATCGCATATGAGTATAGGTCTTCTTTTAGAGCGCTTTCCGTTCGAACGGAATCGTTCGAACGATAAGAACTCGGCCATGTATGGATGCCCCCGTTCGTGCGAGATGTTTTCGTGCGGCTTGGTCGTGATCGGGTGCGGTCATGTATCAGGCCTTTAGTTGCGGCTGTTACGGACCGCAGGCCGGTATGGAGATGCGCGGACCAGGCGCAGATCAATGAAGCGAGCTGTGAACTCTCTGGGTGTTATTGCATTTCCTGGTCTGGATCTGACCGATCAATTGCCCTTACCGTTCGTCGACCTCCTCACACGTCCGACGTTCCCCTGGCTGTTGTTCCGATCTCCCGATCAGGCCGCAACAGCCTCAGGAACCCGATAATCTTCGCCTTTTGTCAGCATGGCCCAAATCGAGCGGGACATCTTGTTGGCAATTGCGATCGCCACCAGCATGCGCGGTTTGCGCGCGAGCATGCGATGCAGCCAGCTTCCCTCGGGCGCTCCTTTCCGACATGCCCAACGCACGATGACCATCGCGCCGCTAATCAGAAGCCGCCGAATGTCGCGCTGTCCCATCTTCGAAGTCCTCCCGAGAACCTGTTACCTCCGGTCGAATGCTGCACAGGAACAAGGCCGAGCCAGGCGGTGAAGTCGCGCCCGCGACGGAATACGTCCATTGGCGGCGCGAAGGTCTCGATCGCCATGGCCGTGATAGGCCCCACGCCCGGCATTGTCCGCAGGCGTCGCGTTGTCGCTCCACCCTTTGCTTCGTGTGCGACCGTCTTCTCAAGAGCGCCGATCCTCTCCGATAATTGGTCGATCTGCTCAAGGTAAACACGCGCCAGTTCCGTGATAAGGAGAGGGAGCGATGTCGCCTCGTCCTCTATCGCCTGCTCGAGAACCTTCACGTTCGTCGGCCCCTGCGGCGCCACTATGCCGTGTTCGGCCAGATGACCGCGCAGCGCGTTGATCAGTTGCGTGCGCTGACGAACTAGGAGATCTCGGGTCCTAAACAGCATGGCGCGGGCCTGCTGTTGCTCCGTTTTGATCGCAACGAAACGCATGGTCGGTCGGAGAGCTGCCTCCGCTATCGCCTCAGCGTCGGCTGCGTCGTTTTTCTGGCGTTTAACGAAAGGCTTGACGTAAATCGGCGGGATCAAGCGGGCCTCATGTCCCAGATCGCGGATTGCACGCCCCCAGTGATGCGCGCTCCCGCAAGCTTCCATAGCGACGACGCAACGCGGCTGTTCCTTCAGGAAGGCAAGAAGTCTCTCACGCGACAGTTTCTTTCGGAAGGACACGCTGCCATCCGCGTGAGCGCCGTGCGCCTGAAAGACCCGCTTTGCAAGGTCAAGACCGATGATGCTAACCTTTTGCATGGATGCCCTCTTCCTTTTTGTGGGATGCTCAACCATCACCAACTTGGCGCATTGTGATGCCGTCGGGAGGGGGCATCCACTCCATCAATGATAGGAGTTGGTCCCTTCGATCCGCGCGCCGGTTTCGTCGCTGGCGACGACCTTGGCTTTGCGAAGGACGGCCTTCGCCTTATCGGCCTCGATCTCGAACCCCGCATGGGAGCGGATGAACATGCTCTCAAGGCGATTGCGGAGCAATCGCGCGGAGCGCGCCTTCGCCGGCGATCAGGCTAAAGGCGTCGCGGAACAGGAAGCGCGGACGTTCGTAGGAAAGCGCCTGAAAGCTCTTCAAATAAATCGCCAGCGCATGGATGCGCGGTCCAAACGGCGTCGTCGTGGCGACGGCGGGCGCCGGAGCTTTTATCTCAGCGCCACAATGCGCGCGGCGGCAGGCGAAGCGCCGATGGCGCACGACGTAGGGATTGACCGGCGGTATCTCGATCTCGTCGTATTCCCCGATCAATTCCATCTCGGCGTCGGCCGACACAGACCCGCCGCATAGCTCGCAATGGGTTGGTTTGTTGTCGCGGAATTGGTCGGGATTGTCGGTCAGCCGACGATTGCGCGGCTCATGCCTGGGCTTCGCCCCGCCAGGACGGGCGTTTTCGCGCTTCTCTTTCTTGTCGGTGGCGGGAGGTTTCGACGAATTGCGCGACGTTTTATCCGGTCGTTGAAGCTGGATCACCAGCTCAATCAACTCGTCCTTGCTCAGGCGCCGC
>JBAWEN010000271.1:0-14034 GCA_049591215.1 Methylocystis sp.
CGCGACCGTTCCCCTTTACCTGGAGCTTATGTCGCGGCGGGACTATAACCCGTTCCGCTGGGTCGCCGAGCCGCAACCCTGGCGGCGGCAATGGCGCCTGTGGCGCGCCGCGCGCGCGGGACTTTGACGCAAGGCGGACGAAGGCGGGAAGCCCGCGGTTGGAGCGAAGCGATGCCGAACAGGATCGAGGACGATTTCGGCGAGGCCGCCCGCCATTTGCGGGTGGACACGCTCATCATGTTGCGCTGGTCCGCCATCATCGGTCAGACCTTCGCGCTGATCTATGTCTATCACTATCTGAAATTCGATTTCCCGATCGGTCTGTGCTTCGTCGCCGTCGCAACCTCCACCGCGTTGAACATCGCGTTGCGCGCCGGCACGCCGCGCAGTTTTCGGCTCGACGACAGCGAGGCGGCGGTGTTGCTCGCCTTCGACATCCTGGAACTGGCGGCGCTCCTCTATCTCACCGGCGGCGTCGTCAATAGTTTCGCCATGCTGTTCCTGGCGCCGGTGATGATCTCGGCGGTGTCGCTCCCCCGCAAGTTGACGCTATTGCTGGGCATATTGATGGTCGCGGCCGCGACGCTGCTGACCGTGGAATATCTGCCGTTGCCCTGGCGCACTGGCGAGCCGCTCCAGTTTCCTCTGCTCTATCGCCTCGGCGTCTGGTCCGCGCTGGTGCTCAGCGCCGCCTTCGTCGGTCTTTACGCGGCGCGCGTCTCGGACGAGGCGCGCCAGCTCGCCGGCGCCCTGTCGGCCACCGAACTGGTGCTGGAGCGCGCGCAGCATTTGACGCAACTCGACGGGCTGGCCGCCGCCGCCGCGCATGAACTGGGAACGCCGCTCGCCACGATCACCCTCATCTCGTCCGAATTGCAGAAGATGGCGCCCGAAACCGCGCCGGCGATGAAGGAGGATCTGGCGCTGCTGGCGCAGGAGGCGCGGCGCTGCCGGGAAATCCTGCGCAAGCTGAACTCGCTGGGCACGCAGGAAGCGCATGTGCTGAATGTGCTGGCGATCGAGACGCTGATCGAGGAAGTTGTCGAGCCGCTCCGCGATCAAGAGGTGGAGGTGATCGTAACGAAGGAGGGGCCGGCCCCCGCTCCTCTTTGCGCGCGCAATCCGGGCATTTTATACGGCCTCGGCAATCTGGTCGAAAACGCGGTGGATTTCGCCAGATCGAAAGTGTGGATCGACGCGCGCTGGACGCCAATATATGTCAGCATCTCCATTCAGGACGATGGGCCGGGTTTCGAGCCGAGAATATTGGATCGGGTCGGCGACCCCTATGTAAGCGGCGACTCCTCGGAACGACGGGTGAAGGCCGAGCCCGACTCCGGCCTTGGACTCGGGCTTTTCATCGCCAAGACTTTGCTGGAGCGCTCGGGCGCCTTGGTGGAGACCGCCAACGTCGACCCACCGCGAACCGGGGCGCGCGTGACGATCACTTGGCCGCGCGCCGCCTTCGAAAGGCGCACGCAGGCGTGAACTGGGGTTTGTGGCGTCTAGGTTGAGACGCCGTCCGGTGATTTGCCCGGCGCGGGCGCGAGATGGAAAATTTCGCGTGGCTTTGGCCGCGAGGTTCCGGAACGCGGCATTTTGTCGATCCGGGCAATGCAGTTAAAGTGAGATGATATAGATCAAATGGGGACGAAGCGCATGACGGTCGAAGACAAACACGGCGTCGATCATGAAGACGCCATGGAGCCCGACACCGGGGAGACGGCGGAGGCGCCGCGCGAAATGACGCTGCTCATCGTCGATGACGACCGGCCGTTTCTCAATCGACTCGCTCGCGCGATGGAGGCGCGCGGATTCGCCGTCACGGCGGCCGAGTCGGTGGCGGACGGGTTGGCCGCATTGGAAAGCCACCCTCCCGCCTTCGCCATCATCGACATGCGTCTTGGCGACGGCAACGGCATAGACGTCATTTCCGAGTTGAAGGCCAAGCGGCCGGACGCGCGCGGCGTGATCCTCACCGGCTACGCCAATATCGCGACCGCCGTGACCGCTGTTAAGCTTGGCGCCTTCGACTATCTGGCCAAGCCAGCCGACGCCGACGAAATCTACCACACGCTGATGGCCACCCAGGCGGACAAGCCGGACACCGGCGATAGCACGATGTCCGCCGACCGCGTGCGTTGGGAGCACATCCAGCGCGTGTTCGAAGCCTGCGACCGCAACGTGTCCGAGACCGCCCGGCGGCTCAACATGCATCGTCGAACCTTGCAGCGCATCCTCGCCAAACGCGCGCCGAGGTGACGCGGGCTGGGGATTAGAGACCGTCCCGCGGGTTAAGCACGGCGTGCAGCCGCTCGGCGGCGAGCGAGCCGAAACGCACCAGCAGCGCGCGGCGCGTGGCGGGAGCAAGCCGATGTATCGGCGCGTCGCGGCGCAGCGCCGCGCCATGCGCGTCCGCGACGATCAGTCCAGCGTCGGGCGGAAACGCCTCTTCCGAGAGATCGAGCGGAATCGCAAAATAAAGGCGATCGCAAAAGGCGCGGTAGCGCGCCCATTTCGCGTCGGAACGAAAATCCGCCAGCGAGGACTTCACCTCGATAATGCGGATCGAGCCGTCTTTCGCCAGCGCCGCGAGATCGGCGCGGCCGCCGTCCGGCAGAGGGAATTCGCCAAGCACCGAATAGCCCAGCGCGCGCAATAGCCGCCCCGCGCCGCGCGTGACATTCCGGGTTTGCTCCGGGCGGTCGAAGGCTTCGGCGGCGGACGGCCCCAAACGCATCCCATCGGCTCCGCGCTCGCGTTGATCGCGCGAAAGATCGCGCGTCGCCAAGTCCATTGCAAGCATGTTAAGACGCACGGGCGGCGGGCCGCCGACGCGCCGCGCGAAAGAAACAGCGGAAATCGCGCCACGACAGGATCGCGCCCATGAGGAAGAAGATTGTAGCGTTGATCGCCACGACCGCGGCTCTGGGCAAGATGTTTCTTGGCCCCGCCGTCGGCGCCGAGCGCGTCGTCAATGTTTTCAACTGGAGCGACTACGTCGACGCCAAGACGCTCGACGACTTCACCCGCGAGACCGGCGTGAAGGTCGTTTACGACACTTACGACTCCAACGAAATTCTCGATACGCGGCTGCTCGCCGGCGCGACCGGCTATGACGTCGTCGCGCCTTCGGCGACTTTTCTCGCGAGACAAATCAAGGCCGGCGTCTTCCGGCCGCTGGACAAGAGCAAGCTGCCGAATTCGAAGAACCTTTGGCCGGAGATCGCCGCCAAGCTGCAACGCTACGACCCCGGCAATCAATATGCGGTCGATTACATGTGGTACACCACGGGGATCGCCTACAACGCCGCGAAGATCAAGCAGCGCCTCGGCGACAAACCGATAACGAGCTGGGAGCAGGTGCTGCGCCCCGAGAATTTGAAAAAATTCGCCGATTGCGGCGTCTATGTGATCGACAGCCCCGAGGATCTTTTTTCCATCACGCTCAATTTTTTAAAACTCGATCCCAATTCAAAGAACCCCGAGGACATCAGACGCGCGGAGGAGCATCTATTCGCGCTCCGCCGCTACATCAAGAAATTCCATTCCTCGGAATATATCAACGCGCTCGCCAATGGCGACATATGTCTGGCGATCGGCTGGTCCGGCGACAGTTTTCAGGCCCGTAACCGCGCGCGCGAGGCGGGTAACGGCATCGAGATCGGCTTTGTGATTCCAAAAGAGGGAACCCTGATCTCGCTTGACGCGCTGGCGATCCCCAAGGACGCGCCGCATCCCGAGGAAGCGCATATGTTCATCGATTATCTGATGCGTCCGGATGTCGCCGCGCGCAACACCAACGCCACGCATTTCGCCAATGGCGTCGTCGCCTCGAAGCCGTTGATCGACCCGGCCATCGTCGGCAACACGGCGATCTATCCGGACGAGGCGACGATGACCCGCCTGTTCGCGGTGACAGCCCCCGACCTCGCGCTGCAAAGGACGATCACCCGCGCCTGGACGCGGGTGAAGACTGGACACTGACCGCGCGGCGCTACGGCTCGCTCAATATGCGCTTCAGCAATTCAATCACTTCGGCGAGGTTGTGATCCTTCGATACGAGTTCCTCGATCTTGCGGACCGCGTGCAGAACCGTCGTGTGATCGCGGCCGCCGAAACGCCGCCCGATTTCGGGCAAGGAGCGCAGCGTCAATGTTTTCGCGAGATACATCGCGATCTGGCGCGGCCGCACGACATTGGCCGTGCGGCGCGCGGAGAGAATTTCCGCCCGCGACACGTTGAAGTGACTTGCCACGAGCTTTTGAATGTCGTCGATCTTCACGCGCCGTAAGTCGTGCGCGCGAATGAGGTCGCGTATCGCGGCTTCCGCCATCGCGATGGTGAGGGGCTCGCCGTTCAAGCAGGAATGCGCGAGCAATCGATTGACGGCGCCTTCCAGATCGCGGCCATTGGTCGTCACCGCTTTGGCGACGTATGCGATCACTTCCGCCGAGACGGAGAAGCCAAGTTGCTTTTCTTGCACGGCGGCGATGCGCGCCTCGAGAATCTTGATCCGCAGTCCTTCGTCCAACTGTCCGATGTCGACGCAGAGGCCGCCCTTGAAGCGCGACAAAACCCGCTCGTCGAGGTCCTCGAGTTCGGAGGGCGGCCGATCCGCCGCGACGATAACCTGTCGTCCCGCGACGGTCAGCGCGTTCAGCGTGTGGCAAAATTCCTGTTGGATGGAGGGGCCCTTCAGGAATTGCACGTCGTCGATAATCAGCATGTCGATCGCGCGGAGATTCTCCTTGAAGGCGATCGAGGTTTGCGCGCTCAATGACGAGACGAAGCTGGTCATGAATTTCTCCGCGGTCAAATAGACGACACGCGGCATATTTTCGTGAGCCGCTTGGGCCATTGCTTGCAAAAGATGCGTCTTGCCTAGGCCAACCGCGGCGTGGACATAGAGCGGGTTGTACATGGGGGGGACATCGGCCGCGCGCGGTTCGGCGATTCGGCAGGCCGCCGCGTACGCAAGATGATTCGACGGGCCGACGAGAAAAGTCGTGAAGGAGTGTCGACGATCCAGCGGCGAGCCGACGAAGACGTCGCATTCTCCTCGCTGGAAGGACTTGCCGGGGGCGCGCCGCGTCGAGCCCTGAGCGGGTTCCGGCGCGGGCTTGCGCTCCAAAGCCAGCATCGGAACAAAGCCGCCGTTCACCTGGCGGGGCGCCGGAGCCTCGAGTTCCGTTCCTGCCTCGCGGGCTTTGGATTTGCGTCCCTGTTGGCGCAGTTCGATCGTCAGGCGCTCGATCGCGCCGAATTCGGAAACGACGTGCTTTTTGATGCGATCGAAATAATGTGACTGCATCCAGCTTTTGAGAAACTTCGTCGGCACGCTCAAATGCACGCCATCTTCCGCCACGCGCTCCAGTTCGAGGCGCAGAAACCAGGAGCTATAGACCGCGTCGCCGAGTTCGGCGCGCAGCCGCATGCGGACGCGCTCCCAGTATGTCAGATGCTCGCTCGCATAAGTGGGTGGAGTCGGTTGAGAATCCTTGTCGTCGAACATTGTGCGCCTTGGCGAAGAGGACATGCGCGTCCGAACGACGAGAACCCGTCGCTCGGAACGATGCGAAGCTGTTATTTAAGGTGTCGGCGTCGTGCGCGTCGTTAGATCGGACCGCGCCATGTGGGGAGGGAGCGCCGCGGCGGAGGGCCGATCGCGCGACCATGCGGCAAACCGAAAGGCCGACTGCCGTCATCCAGATCGCACGCCTTTTTTCGGGGGCGCATGGAACCGGCGATTGTCAGGAATATGTCGGACTTTCGTGAAAACGACATCGGATCCCCCCTCATCCTAAAAAAGCCGCCCCGCTCTTTCGGAATTCCAACCATACGACCAGGCGACGTGGTCTTACGACGACACCCTGCGTACTCTACAAAAAAACGACTTCTCGAACCGTCGCCCGAAAAACTCAAGGCCAAATCTTTCGACCGCCGTGCGATCGAAGATCGCACGCGCGTCTTTCGATTTGAGAGATCCGCATCACCTGCCAGCGCTGCTTGCGTTCTCTCGTTCGATGCTAAGAGCCTATATAGGCCCTGCTTTGAACGCAATTGGCGAAGGCCGAAATTTGTTTCGTTTCGCGCGAAAAAATACGCGTTCGCGATGCGCGCTCGTCGTAAATCGACGCATCGTCAGAGGGAAGCGGAGTCTTCCGCGCGCCGTCAAAAATTTGTAATGAGGCGACCTTGATCGGCAAAATTGGACGTTCGCAATTCTGTCAAGTGGGCCATATCGGACTGCTTTTTTCGCCTTGTTAGTAACGAACTGAATCAGAGCCCTTTTGTGTGCGCATGCGCAATCGCCGATAAAAATTGTTTCGATGTGTGACTATTTTGCGCGCGCCGGCATGCCGTCTTGGCAGTTGCGCGCACAAAAAAAGCCCGGGCTAAGCCGGGCCTTCGATTTGCTGTCGTATCGAATGCGACTGGTTCGATCAGGCCGCTTTCGCCAGCGCCTTCACCCGCGCGGTGAGGCGCGAAACCTTGCGCGACGCGGTGTTCTTGTGGATCACCCCGCGCTGCGCGGCGCGCATCACGACGGGCGCCACCGTTTGCAAAACTTCGGCGGCGACATTCGCGTCGCCCGCGGCGATCGCTTCCTCGACCTTGCGGACGAAGGTGCGCAGCAGGCTGCGACGGGCGCGGTTCACCGAGGTGCGGCGGGCTATCTTTCGAACGGCCTTCTTGGCCGAACTCGTATTGGCCATTCTTCCTTTTCCTTAAAGCGTGCGGCGGAAGACGACACCGCCCCCCGGAAAAAAAGCAGCCGCGAAAACGCGGCCACGGAAGAGCCTGTATAGGCCAGACCCGGGCTTTTCGTCAACGAGTAAGATGCCCGCGCCCCGTTCCGCCCTCCATTTGTTCAATGTGCCGCCGGAAGCGGCGTCGCGCCCACTGCTTGGGCAGACTTGCGCGCCCAATTCTCGTCGCGCCGTCGATTCCGGCCGCTTCCACATCGCTAAAGCAAGACTTGCGCCTCTCAAGTTCGACCCGCCGCGCGAAAAACGCGATTCCCGCCGCTCGCGCGCCGTCATCAAGCCGCCTCTTTGTTGTCTATAAGTCGGCGACGCTTGCGCGAAGCGCCGCGCTGCTGATACCTATTTGTCCATGACTTACGGATCAGACTCCATGACTGCTCGTTTTTTCGCCCTTTCCGCGAGGCCCGCGGCCGTGCTGCTTGTGGGCCTGGTGTTCGCCGCGAGCCCTGTTTCGCCGGCTTCCGCGCAGCAAAGCTGCCAGGAGGACTTTCAGCGTCTGACGAAAAAGCGCGTCGCGCAGATCGGCGTTCTGAATCAACTCGGCAAGGCCGGCAAGGGCCACATGGACCCGATGGCGGCCTGTCCGGCGGCGCGCGCGCTGGTCAGCATAGAGTCCGAAATGCTGAACTACATGACCAAGAATAAAGACTGGTGCGCGATCCCCGACAATGTGATCGACGGCTTCAAAGCGGCGCGCGCCAAAAGCCAGGGCTTCGCGGGGCAGGCCTGTTCGGTCGCGGCCAAGGTCAAGCAGATGCAGGCGCAGCAACGCTCGCAAGCCGCCGCGGGCCCGTCGAATCAGCCGCTTAGGCTGCCCGCCGGACCATTGTGAGTCTGACGCCGGAGCAGGCGGACGTCGCCGAGGCTTTGCCGGACGCCGTCTCTGGCCATCCGTTTCTGCGCTTCGCGCCTGGGCCGCTCAAGCCCTTCGTGCAATTGGCGCGGCTCGATCGTCCGATCGGGTGGTGGCTGTTGCTGCTGCCCTGCTGGCAAAGCAGCGCGCTGGCCGCGTCGGCGTTGGGCCTTGCGCCCGATTTCAAGCAACTGGCGTTGTTCTTCGTCGGCGCCGTGGCGATGCGCGGCGCGGGTTCGACTTATAACGACATCGTAGATCGGAAGATCGACGCCGAGGTCGAGCGCACCCGCAACCGGCCGCTCGCCAGCGGGCGCGTATCGTTGCGCGGCGCGGTGGTCTTTCTCGTCGCGCAATGCCTTGTCGGGCTCGCCGTGCTGCTATCGTTCAACGGCCTCACGATTGCGCTGGCGATGGCGTCGATTTTGATCGTGTTGCTCTATCCCTTCGCCAAGCGCTTCACCTCATGGCCGCAGGCCATCCTTGGCTGCGCCTTCGCTTACGGCGCGCTGCTGGGCTGGACCGCGCGCGCGGACGCTTTCGCCGCGCCGGCGCCGTTGCTCTATCTCAGCGCGATCTTCTGGACCATCGGCTACGATACGGTCTACGCGCTTCAAGATATTCAAGACGATGCGCGGGTCGGCGTGCGCTCGACCGCGCGTCTCTTCGGCGCTCATGTTCAGGCCGCCGTCGGCGCGCTTTACGCATTGTCGGTCGTTTTCGCGCAGGCGGCGATGCTCTCGGCGCATTTTGGGGCATTCGCCCAGCTTGGCGTCCTGGCCTTCGCCGCGCATCTCTTTTGGCAGACGCGCCAGATTGACGAAAGCGCGCCGCCCGAGGTGGCGCTAAAGCTGTTTCGCGCCAACCGCGACGCCGGACTGTTGCTGTTCGCCGGATTTTTCGCCCAAAGCCTTTGGGGCGCGCTTCATTCGTAGCAGATGATCTCGCGCTCGCCGGCAAAAACCGTGTTCTTGCGCGACGGAACTCCCGTCTTGCGGCGCGTCAGGAAACGCGGGCGGCGCTTGGCGACGGTCGCGTTGCGCGGGCGCCTGAACGGAGCCTTGCGCAGCGCGCGGTCGACCGGCTCCGCCTTGCCGTTCGCCGAGTAAAGCCGCGGCAACGCCAAGACCGAGGCCCAGAATTTCCAGTCGGCGGAGGCGTCGTCGGCATTGTTGGTTTCGGCCAGCACGACATCGAGATCGGAGTCTCTATGGGTCAGCGAGAGGCGATAGGCCGCTCCGCCCGCGCATGTCGTCTCGACCCCCAGCGCCACGCCGTGATAGGTCGCGACAGGAACCACGATCGTCATGGAAATCCCCGCGAGGCGCCGCGAAATGCGTATGTGTCCGCGCGTCAGACGCACCATGCGCGTGCCTTCGTCGGCGCGCGCGTCGCGCTGCATATTTTCGGCCAGCGGCTTTTGCGCCGCGCAATTGGTCTTCATCACGGATCGCCTCCTAGAAGAGAGTATCGGGCTTGTCGGGAAGACCTTCGCGCCAGCCCCGGGAGAAAGTCGCTAACAAGGCTGGTGAATTTGTCATAAACCACTGCTTTATAGGCGTAAAAGGCGCTTCAGAGTGAAGGCCGGTAAAAGAGAAACGATCAAATTGTTCGCATTTGCGCGAATTCGGCGGCTCGAAGCGCAAAAAGGCGTCTTGCGGCGCGGGGGCGGCTCGCCTACCACTCAATAACAATGCGGAGCACACAGACTGACCTTTCCACGTTTATGGCGCGCCTCGAAGCCGTGGCGCGCGAGGCCGGCGACATCGCCATGGCCTATTTTCGCCCGGCCGAGCGCACCAGCGCCGACGTCAATTACAAGAGCGGCGGCTCGCCGGTCACCGAGGCCGACCTCGCCGTCGACCGTTTCCTGTTCGAGCGAATGGCCTCGCTGGCGCCGGGCGCCGGCTGGCTGTCCGAGGAGACCGCCGACACCGCCGAGCGTCTGTCGCGCGGGGAGGTGATCGTCGTCGATCCCATCGACGGCACGACGGCCTTCGTTCGCGGCGACAAGCGATGGGCTGTGTCCATCGCCTTGATCGAACAGGGCTGTCCGGTCGTGGGAGTCGTCCATGCGCCGGCTCTTGGCAAAACCTTCGCCGCGCGAAAAGGGGGCGGGGCCTTTCTTAACGGCGAGGCCATCGGCGTGTCGCGCCGTGAAGAGCTCGCTGGCGCGCGCATCGTGTCGCCTCGTGACAAGACCGAGTTTTTCGAGCAATCCGCCTATGGCTTTAAAATCGCCCCGCGGGCGCCGTCGCTGGCGCTGAGGCTGACCGACGTGGCGGCGGGCGCCAACGACCTCGCCATCGCCTCCCCGGGCGCGCGCGATTGGGACATCGCCGCCGCCGACGTGATATTAAGCGAGGCTGGCGGCCTGCTGTCGGAGATCGAGGGCGGACCGCTGACCTACAATCGCGCGAGCTCGCGTCGAGAGATGCTTGTCGCCGCGCCGCGAGCGCTGTTTAATGAAAGCTTGGCTCTCGCCAAAGCCGCGATGAAAGGGAAACCATGACGAACCCGCCGCCTCCACACGCCAAACCCAGACAATTGCTTCATCTCGTGTTCGGCGGCGAACTCGAGGATTTGCAGGGCGTCGCCTTCCGCGATCCGGGCAAGCTCGATATCGTCGGCGTCTACCCCGACAACGACAGCGCGCTGGCGGCCTGGAAGGCGAAGGCGCACGCGACGGTCGACAACGCCCATATGCGTTATTTCGTCGTGCACCTGCACGAACTTCTCGACCCGGAAATCGAATGCCTGTGAACGTTTTCTGTTAGTCGAATTGCAATATTCTGGCGTCGTTTCCTTCTCCCGTAAGCGAGAGAAGGAAGCGCCGGGCCTTCGAGGACATCCATCGACGCCATGCGCTTGCTCATCATCGAGGACGACAGGGAAGCCGGGAACTATCTCGTGAAGGCGTTTCGCGAGCAGGGCCATCTGGCGGAACTCGCCGCCGATGGGCTGGAGGGCTACGCCCTCGCGCGCGAGAGCCAATATGACGTGCTGATCGTCGACCGCATGTTGCCGAAGCTCGACGGGCTTTCGCTGATCGCCGGCCTGCGCGAGCAGAAGATTGACACGCCCGTGTTGATCCTTTCCGCGCTGGGGCAGGTCGACGATCGCGTAAAGGGACTGCGCGCCGGCGGCGACGATTATCTCGCCAAGCCCTACGCCTTTTCCGAGCTTCTGGCGCGCGTCGAGGCGCTGGCGCGCCGCCGCTCCGGACCGCGCGGCGAGGACACGGTCTATCGGGTCGGCGATCTCCAGCTCGATCGACTGACGCGCGAGGTGAAGATCGGCGGGGAGGAGGTCGTCTTGCAGCCGCGCGAGTTTCGCCTGCTCGAATATCTGATGAAAAACGCGGGCCAGGTGGTGACGAGAACCATGCTGCTCGAACATGTCTGGGACTATCATTTCGATCCGCAGACAAATGTGATCGACGTGCATATTTCGCGGCTGCGATCCAAGATCGACAAGGGCCGCGCGGCGCCCCTGCTGCGCACGATCCGGGGCGCGGGATATATGATCCGTGAAAACGGTCGGTAAGCTTTTTCGCACGACGGCCTTCAAGCTGTCGCTGGCCTATTTCGTGCTGTTCTCCGTTGGCGCGTGGGTTGTGCTCGCGAGCGTTGGTCAGCGCGTCGAGCAGGTGCTGGACGAAGAGACCGCCCAAACAATCGACGCTGAAATCGCCCGGCTGACTGAACTCTATGGCGAGGGCGGCCTGCGCCAACTGGTCGCCTCGATCGAGCGCCGGGCGCGCGCTCCAGGCGGTTCGATCTTTCTCGTCACGACCTACGCCGGCGAATATATCGCGGGCAATGTCATTGCATCGCCAATGATCGCCGCCGAGGAGGGCGCGCTCGACGAGACCATTTATCGGCGGCGCGGCGAAGCCGCGGACATTCATCATCACGCGCTGGCCAAGCTCGTCGTTTTGCCCGGCGAGTTCCGGCTGCTGGTGGGCCACGACGTCGAGGATCATCGCGTGCTGCGGCGGATTCTGCGGCAGGGACTTGGCGCCTCGCTGTTCTGGCTGGCCTTGGTCGGCACGCTCGGCGGACTGTTCGTCGCCAATCGGATGCTGGAGCGCGTCGACGCCATGTCGGCCTCGGCGCGACGCATCATGGCCGGCGATCTCGATCAACGGCTTGATACGACCGGAGCCGGCGACGAACTCGACCGCCTCGCCGAGAATCTCAACGCGATGCTGGCGCGCATCGGCGAGTTGATGACCGGCTTGAGCGAAGTGTCGGACAATATAGCGCATGATCTCAAGACGCCGCTGACGCGGCTGCGAAACCGCGCCGAAGAAGCCGCGCGGGCCAAGGCCGGCCCGGAGGAGACGCGGGCCGCCTTGAGCGCGATCATCGAAGAATCGGACGCGCTGATCCGCGTGTTTGACGCGCTGTTGACGATCGCGCGCGCCGAGGCCGGCTATTCCAGCGATAATATGAGCGAGGTGGACGCCGGCAAGATCGCCGCCGACATCGCGGAGCTTTACGAGCCTGTCGCCGAGGAGCAGGGCGCCTTGCTGCGGTCCGAGCTGGAAGACGGGCTGATGGTGCGCGGCAACCGCGAACTGTTGGGGCGGATGCTCGCCAATCTCGTCGACAACGCGCTCAAATATGGCGTCGGCGATGACAAGCCGAGCGTTCTGGTGACCGCGCGGCGGAACGCCGGATCAATCGAGATCGGCGTCGCCGATCGGGGGCCTGGCGTGCCGACGCGAGACCGCGAGCGCGTCATCAGCCGCTTCGTGAGGCTCGAGAATTCGCGCTCGCGTCCGGGCTCCGGTCTCGGCCTGTCGCTCGCGGCGGCCGTCGCGCGCTTGCATCATGGCTCCCTGCGCCTGGAGGACAACGCGCCCGGGCTGCGCGTTGTCGTGTCGCTGCCCTCGGCCGGTTCGTCGCGCGGCTGAGTCTTCTCGGCGGGCGCCTTGGCCTTCATGACGGCGCCGATGTCTCGCAGTTCGGAGGCGCGTTGCGCGGCGCGGTCGAGCGGGGTGTCGGCGGATAGACGCACCAGCGCCACCGTGCCGACGCCGATGCGTGAACGCAGCCGCAGCGAGCCGCGATGCAAATCGATCAGCGCGCGCGCGATGGCGAGGCCCAGTCCCGATCCCTTCATGCCGTCCTCGATCACCGCGCAAGACTGTTCGAATGGCGCGCCCAGCCGCTTCAAAGCCTCGCGCTCGACGCCTCGCCCGTTGTCCTGGACATAGACAAGAATCGAACGGTTCAGTTTCAACGCCCGCACGCGAACCTTGCCGCGCGGCGGCGTGAACTTCACGCTGTTGGAGAGCAGGTTGCCGAGCACCTTGACGATCGCGGTGTGATCGCCGGCGCAGACCAGCCCCGCGTCGATCTCCGGGCGCAGCTCGATCTCCTTCTCGCTCGCGCGCCAGCGCCATTGCTCCATGGCTTCATGCACGGCGGTCGATATGTCGACCTCGCGCTCGACAAGCCGCCGACCTCCGGCCTCGAGCAACGACATTTCCAATATGTCCGTCAGGATCGCGTTGAGATAGGCGCCGCTGCGGTGGATGTCCTGGCAATAGTCGAGATATTTGGACGAGCCCAACTCCCCGAACAGCTGTTGGCGCATCACGTCGGAGAAGCCCATGATCGCGTTGAGCGGCGTGCGCAGCTCGTGGCTCATATTGGCGAGAAAATCCGATTTGGCGATATAGGCCGCCTCGGCCTGCGATTTCTGGAAGTGATATTGCTCGGCGAGCGTCGCCAGTTGTTGCGCCTGCGTTTCCAACGCCTGCCGGGAACGCTTCAACTCGGCGACATGAGCCGTCAGGCGCCGCTCCGAGAGCAGGAGATGCTCCTCGTGGCGCTTCAGGGTGGTGATGTCGGCGCCCACCGAAACATAGCCGCCGTCCCGCGTGCGGCGCTCGTTGATTTGCAGCCAGCGTCCGTCGATCAGTCGAACTTCAAGCGTGCGCGAGTTCGCCGCGGTGAGTTCGTTCCGCTCCTGCTCGATCTCGACGAGAGGCGCCGTCGCGAAATTCATGACGTTCCGATAGCTGGCGTTAGGAGTCGCGACGTCGCTGGACAGGCCGTTCAGTTCGAGGAATTTCGAATTGCAGGTGACAAGCCTGTTGCTCGCATCCCACAGCACGAAAGCCTCGGAGATCGCGTCGATCGCCTCGCGCAGGCGCATGTTGGCGGTGGCGGTCTGTTCCGCGAGCGCCTTCTGGTCGGAAATGTCGACGGCGATGCCGACGAGATGCGCGCCCGGTTGGCGCGGGTCTTGGACGAGTTCGGCTCGGGCGCGCAGCCAGATCCACTCGCCGGCGGCGTTCCTGATCCGAAACTCGTGATCGACGGTTTTCGTCTTCGAGGCGAGCACCATCGCCGCGATATGCGCGAGATCGCCGTCGCCGGGATGCAGCATGGCGTC
>JBAWEN010000272.1:0-1673 GCA_049591215.1 Methylocystis sp.
ATGCCGCGCCGCCGCGCTATCGCTCGGCTCCCTGGCGCGAACCTTGGTGGCGGCCTGTTCGATCGCCGCTTGCACGAGTTCGTCGGCGGCGGCGGATCCGGCGCCGCAGCAGAGCGCGCGCGCATAGCGCCGAAGGGCGGGCGTGGCCGCCTCGATCTTTTGGAACAGATCCTCTTTTTGACTCATCTTAAAACCCGCTCCGCAGTCGTTCTTGCTTTTTGCGCGCGGCGATTGATTTCTTCCACCCTGAGTCATAGGACAGTCTTGCCCGTTTGACCATCGTCGGCGCGATGGTCCGAGCCGCTTTTTAACGTGGCCCGCGCGGCGATCGAGGCGCGACCGGCGAGTCCGGCCGCGCATGCTTGGAGAGAGCCGTCCGAAACATCGACAACGCCGGGGTTGACCCGCCGCGCGTGGAAGAGTACTGGAGCCCCACTGTTCGGTCGTTGGCGGCCGGCGCGGAGAGGCGGGCCGACTCGCTTCTTCGGTTTGGGCAAGCCGACGCACGACGGCATCCAACCCAAAAGATCGGTCCACGGCAAGCGAGCGCGTAGCTCAGTCGGTAGAGCATCTGACTTTTAATCAGAGGGTCCCGGGTTCGAGCCCCGGCGCGCTCACCACGTAAAGCACTGAAATATAAACATGATCTCAGCCGCCCCTCAGATTTGCGAGGGCTGATGATCTGCTTGGTGACCACATGGTGACCATCCTGTGAGCTGGACTGGCCACCAAAAAACTTCATGTTGGCGGCTCCTAAACCCCGGACGGCTCCCCGTCAGAGCATGACCTTCACAATAAATGGACAGGGCGTTGAAAAATACCCCTTTGGCGATGGCCAAGGTCGAACCGTACGCGGTGGCGAATGCTGAGCATTCTGGCCGTGAAAGCTGCCTGCCGTGAGCTGATGGATGTCCGTGCGGCATTTTCCGGTCAGGAATGGGCCTGGGTTGGGGCCGCCGTTTCACACGCAGACGCCGCTATCATGGGTCGACGCCAAGGATGTTGAAAACTCGCCGTTGATTGTAGACGGGCGCAGCCTGGCTGAACTCGGCCCCGAGATTGCCGAGGCCCCTCATCGCGACGGCGCCCCGGTTCATCCATCACTTGATCGAGCCGAAAGGATGTCCGACGGTGATCTCGCGCGTCGGCGTGCCATTCGGCGAATTCGCCGTCGTCGGCGTCACGCATACGCTGCGGGCAAAGACGATCAACGGAGGAAGCGCCATATCCTCCTCGATACGAGATGCCCGGAACGCTGTCGCCCGAAGTGAAACGATGGGGAATCGAAAAATGTCAACGAATGACGATAGAGCAGCGATGGCGCGAAACGACATCTTGCAACGCGCAAAGCGCGGCGAAATTTCTCCGGAGCACGCCGAGTGGGAAGCCGTGGAGCGGGATGCTGGCCATTGGCGGTCCAATTTCCCTCAGGCTTAGACCCGCTGGAAGCGCGCCATTGGACCGTGTTCATGGGCGCCGCCTGGATCGTCCGGCGCAACCCGAACGACGTCCGCGCGGTTTGGAACCATTACCGCGCCAAGCGCACCAAATGGGTCGAGTCCCCGCTGGCTGGCGAGGACGGAGCAATCCTTGAAGGCAAGAAGAGCTGGACAATAGAGCCACCAAGCCCACCGACGGGCGGCGAGGCGGATAAGCTCGTGTCGGGGTTGGCA
>JBAWEN010000273.1:0-2871 GCA_049591215.1 Methylocystis sp.
GGCCTGCTCCATATGGCGGTGCTCGTTTATGACGAGATCGCCGGGGCCAAGTTTCGCGAGGACATGAGCCCGCGAGAGTTCGAGCACTATTGCGCCGCCGTCTTGCGGGAGATGAAATGGAAAGCCCGCGTCACGCAGGCCAGCGGCGATCAAGGCGTTGATATCGTGGCCGAAAAGCGCGGAATGCGGATCGTGATCCAGTGCAAGAAATATTCAAAGCCGGTCGGCAACCGCGCGGTTCAAGAGATCGTCGCGGCGATAGCCCATGAGGGAGCGCGGCGAGGCGTCGTCGTCGCCACCGCCGATTACACGCCAGCGGCGGTGAGGCTGGCGGCCTCGAATCAGGTGTTGCTGCTGCGCCACGCGGACCTGCGCAGGATCGACAGGCTTTTGGCGCGGAGCGCGACGTGAGGCCGCCCTTCGCCTTGACGCCTCAATGCCCCATCGTCAAATGCGACACCCGGAAAAACGCCGAAAACAGCCGGATCATCAGGCCTATCAGTCCCGTCCCGCCGTAAAATCCAGCGCGGTTGAGCTGCACATAGACGAAAGCGGGGCGATTGGAGTGATTGGTCATCTCGCAGACCAAAAAACCTTCGCGCGCGCGCATCGAGTCGAGCAAGGTTTTGGTGGCGGCGCCCACGCCGCGCAGCCGCGGCGCGATGACGCCGCGCTCGCGCGCCTCTCCGGTCATCGTCGCCGGCTCGCCGTCATTCGCGCCCTCGCCTTTGTAGACGGCGGCCTTGTAATCGTCGGGATGGCACTGGCTGGTCGGGCGCAGGCGCGAAGTGAGGTTCAGCGTCGCGGCGATCACATTGCCCAGCGCGAAATCGCGGCTTTCGCCGGGCTCCAGCCGCTCGCTCCACACCAGCGTGCGGCCGGAAAGACACAGAATCGCCGGGCGCGACACATCCTCGACGGGCTCGGCGCGAAACACGAAGGGCGCGCGCGCCCAACTCATCGTCGAGGCGTCGCACGCCGCTGATTTGAACGCCACCTTCGAGCCGGAGCACAGAAAGGCCGGCTGCAAAAATTGCAGCGGCGGCGCGCCTTCCCGCGTCATCTCGGCGAGATCGAGCTTTTCGACCACGGCGCCGTCGCCCGCCGTGAGCAGGATTTCGCGCTGCTTGTCCAGCGTCTTGATCATGCTGAGCTTGACGTCGCCGCCGCCGAACATCACGCGCGAGAAGGTGCTGAGTTCGTCGCCGAACCAGCCGCGCTTCGGGATCCGGTGGGGCGTCTGCCGCGCCAGCGTCTTGGCGCCCGGCCCGCGGCTGACGGTCGTTCCCGGCCGCGCGAAAATCGCCGCGTTCGGCCCCAAGGTAGCGACGAGCCCCCGCGCCTGATGCTGCGCGTGAAAATCGCTTTCGCCCTCGCGCAGAACGAGATGCGTCAGATTGAAAAACGGATGGCGCATCGCGTCGTCGCTTTCGCTGTCAGTTCGGCGGCGGCGCGGGCTTTGTCGCCGCGACCAGCGTGTCGACGCCCTCGCGATAGAGGACTTCGGGCGCGAAACCGACGTCCCGCAACAACGCCATCGCGGGCGAAAAATACATGATGTGTTCGGGCGACTCGTCGCTGTAGAGATGCGCGACCCAGTCCTCGAGGAGATCGTAACGATTGATCGCCGCGAAAGTCTTGAACCACTGGCGCACCAATGATTGCGTGAGCGCGAGATGCGCCGCGCGGTCGTCGAGCGCGAAACGATCGCCGTTCAAAAACAATCCGCCCGGCTTCAGGACGCGGTAGGTCTCGGCGACGACGCTGCTCCGGTAGTCGTCGCGAAAATTATGCGTCGCGTAATTGGAGGCTATGACATCGAAGCTGGCGTCGCCTTGGGCGCGCAGAGCTTCGAGCGCGTCGGCCTCGACGAATTCGACGCGCCCCGCGTCGGTCCATTCCCCAAGGTTTTCACGCGCCTGCGCCAGCATTTTGGCCGAGGAATCGACCGCGAGGAGATGGAGGCCGGCGTTCTTGGCGAGCAGGGCCAGCGTGCTGACGCCGGTGCCGCAGCCGATTTCGAACCCGAGCAGCAGTGCGCCGGGCCGGGCCGTCGCGAGATGCTCTCCCAATTTGCCAGCCAGCGCCGCAGCGTAGGGGCAGATGAGCCGCAACATCTCATATTCCCGCCCGATCGGTCCGGTGAACAGGTTTTCGTCTCGAACTGTCGCCATATCTGCCTCCTTCCGCTCGCGGGACCGCGCGTCGCGAGGTCGCCCGACGGGTTATCCCAGATCGGGCGGTTTTTACCAAGGCGGCGGCGCGCGGGAGATTTTATGAATCTTATAAGACACTGATCTGCGAAGAGTTTCAACGGGGCTGCGACCAATTTACAAAATTTGTGACGGAGGCGTGTTGACAGGGCTGTGTGGTGGGTCTTATAACGCATTCATCGACGGCGGCGCTGCCAACGAACAGCGCCCGAAGTCGTGTCTTCGTCTTTTGGTGACTACAGCCACCCGGCTGGTTGTCGGGGCGATGACGCGTCTTTGAGATTGTCGGATGTCCCGGTTGGGGCGTTTGGTTTTCGCTGTCACGGACTTCGCTGTTTGACAATAGAATCGGAAGAAAGAGAAACGTGGACGGCGGATGTCCTTGCGGACATGTCTTTCCTGTAGAAGGGAAGGGCTGTCGAAGAGAGAGACACTCTGACGGTCACGTTTTCAAACACCATATCGCTTAGCGTCGTGAGACGTTTTGCGAGTGTGTTTGGGACTCGTCAAAGAGTAAACAGTGACCAGTCGGGAACGAATCTCAAAACTTGAGAGTTTGATCCTGGCTCAGAACGAACGCTGGCGGCAGGCTTAACACATGCAAGTCGAACGCCCCGCAAGGGGAGTGGCAGACGGGTGAGTAACGCGTGGGAACGTG
>JBAWEN010000274.1:0-4424 GCA_049591215.1 Methylocystis sp.
GTCGCGGCGGGCACGAAGCCGTCGGCGCCGGTTTCGAGCAGCCGCACGAACAGACCCGAGCGCGTCACGCCGGAGATGCGCGCCGAAAAGCGCGCGCCGATCTGATCCGCGAGATGCGCCGCGATTAGGCGGTCGACGGTCTCGCGCTCGGCGGCCATCGCGCGGCGCTCGGCGGCGGAAATGCGCGCGGCGATTTCGGCGAGTTCGCCGACCGCGATGTCCGGCATCCCGCCGGGGCCGAGTTTGAGCGCGGCGATTAGCGCGCGATGCACGATCAGATCGGCGTAGCGGCGGATCGGCGAGGTGAAATGCGCGTAGCGGCGCAGGTTCAGGCCAAAATGGCCGTAATTCTCGTGCGTGTATTCAGCCTGCGCCTGCGTGCGCAAAACGATTTCATTGACCAGATTTTCCTGATCCAGCCCTTTGACCCGCGCGAGAATGGCGTTGAAATTGGCCGCGCGCACGGTCTGGCCCTTGGCGAATTTCACGCCGATCGTCGCGAGGAACTCCGACAGCGCGGAAAGCTTCTCGCGCGAAGGCTCGTCGTGAGCGCGGTATATCAGCCTTTGCCGGTTCTCTTCCAGCGTTTCGGCGGCGGCGACATTGGCGAGGATCATGAATTCCTCGATCAGCCGATGCGCCTCCAATCGCGGCGGAATGACGACGCGGTCGAAGGCGCCGTCGGGCTTGAGTAAAATCTTGCGCTCGGGCAGATCGAGATCTAGCGGCGCGCGAACATGGCGCGCGTGTTTCGCCGCCGCATAGGCCGCCCACAGCGGACGCAGCACGCCCTCCAGCAGCGGCGCCGTCGTCTCGTCCGGGCGCCCGTCGATGGCCGCCTGCGCCTGGGCGTAGTTTAGCTTGGCGACCGAGCGCATCATGACGCGGTGAAAGCCGTGGCCGAGTTTGCGCCCGTGCTTGTCGAGCCGCAGCCGCACGGCGAGGGCCGGCCGGTCCTCGAGGGCGCGCAGCGAACACAGATCGTTGGAGATGCGCTCCGGCAGCATCGGCACGACGCGGTCGGGAAAATACACCGAATTGCCGCGCTCCAGCGCGTCGCGGTCGAGCGCCGTATGTGGCCGCACATAATGGGCGACGTCGGCGATGGCCACCGTGACGACGAAGCCTTCCGCGTTATCGGGCGCCGTGTCCGGCGCCGCATGGACCGCGTCGTCGTGATCCTTGGCGTCGGGCGGGTCGATCGTGACGAGCGGCAGGTCGCGCCAGTCTTCATGATGCGCGCCTTGCCGGTGCGCGTGGATTTTTTCCGCCTCCGCCAGCGCCTCGGGCCGGAACAGATCGGGGATGTCATGGGCGCGCAACGCGATCAGGCTGACCGCCTTTTCGCCCTTGACGGAGCCGAGACATTCGCGCACCCGGACACGCCCCGCGCCGAGCCGCGTCTTGCCGAGGAGTTCGACGCTGACGAGATCGCCGTCGCGCGCCTCGCCCCAGTCTTCCTTGGCGACGACGAGATCGCGGCCGGCCTGCTTCTTGTCGATGGGCTCGAGCCGTCCGGCGCCGTTCTCCTCGACCCGCAGCACGCCGAGCAGACGATGGCGCGCTTTCGCCAGCAGCTTGATGACTCGACCGGTGAATTGCGGATCGTTGGGGCCGGCGTCGCGGTCGGGCTCGGCGCGGGCCAGCGCGCGGTCGCCGACGCCGGGCAGCGGCTCGCCAGGCCGGGCTCTGCGCGGCGCGTGGATCAATATGCGCGGCGGCGGGCCGAATTCGTCCTCGTTCCACTCGACCGGCGCCGCGATCAGCTCACCATCGGCGTCGCGCCCGATAATGTCGACCAGCGCCACGGCGGGCAGGGCGCCTGGCTTCGTGAGGCGCTTGCCGCGCTTCTCTATCGCGCCGTCCACCGCGAGTTCGCTCAAGAGCCGCTTCAACTCGATCTTGTCGGCGCCCTTGATGCCGAAGGCGCGCGCGATTTCGCGCTTGCCGATCTTGCCGGCTTGGCCGGACTTGCGAATCGCCTCTTTTTCGCGCGCCAGAAATGCGAGAATGTCTTCGCGCGAGGGTGTCGGCGTGGGGCGGGGAGCGCTTTGCTGCTTCTTCGTCAATTCCGTTTCCGTTTGGCGCGGCGCCTAAAAACAAGGCGGCGCGGGGCGGACTATACACGCGAGCCGCCCCGTGCGATACGCCGCCGCGAAGGGCTCTGACGCAATGGCCAAAAACAAATCCATCACGCTTTGCGCCGACGATTACGCCCTCTCCCACGGCGTCAGCGCCGGCATTCTCGAGGCGCTGCGGGCGGGGCGGTTGTCGGCCGTGTCCGCGCTGACCAACGGCCCGCGCTGGCCGGCCCTTGGGCGCGACCTCGCGCGCGGCGAGTTCGACGCCGATGTCGGCCTGCATTTCAACCTGACGCTCGGCGCGCCGCTCGGGACCATGCCGAGATTCGCGCCGAAGGGCGCGTTTCCATCGATCTCGGAGGTGATTCGCCTCTCGGTGCGCGGCAAGCTGCCGATGGACGAAATCCGCGAAGAACTCGACCGCCAGCTCGACCGCTTCCAGGCGGTGATGCTGCGCCCGCCGGATTTTGTCGACGGCCACCAGCATGTCCAGGCGCTACCCGCGATTCGCGGCGCGCTGTTCGACGCGCTGGAGCAGCGGCAGTTGCAAGGCAAGTGCTGGCTGCGCGACAGCGGCGACTCCTTGCACCGCATTTTATTGCGCGGCGCGCAGGTCAAAAAGGCTTTGGTGGTGAGGGGCTTGGCCACGGGCTTCCGCCGTGCCGCGCGCCGCGCCGGCTTCGTCGTGAACGACGGCTTCGCCGGCTTTTCCGAGTTTAATCCGGGCCATGATTACGCCGCGCAGTTCGAAACCTATCTGCGCGCGCGCGGACGGCGCCATCTGATCATGTGCCACCCCGGCCACGTCGACCAAGACTTGCGCGCGCTAGACCCGGTGACGGTGACGCGCGAGCAGGAGCTGGCGTTTTTGCTGTCGCCGCGATTCGCGGAAATGCTGGAGCGGCGGGGATTGAAGTTGGCGCGGCTCGGCGGCTGAAGACGGCCGAATTTCACTTCTCGAACAAGCTGACCAGACGACCGGTGAAGGCGGCGCCGTTGTCAAGCGTCGTCGCCTTCGGCGCTTGATGAATCGGCGCCGCGAAGCCCAAAACGAAGGCCCCGATCGTCATGGCGACGACGATGGCGATCGACAGCCGAAACTGCCTGCGGGCGGATGCGGGTTCGATGACCGAGTAATAAGCGTTCGACATGTGTGCCTCCATCGCGGTGTTGATGGGAGGAATTTAGCGACGTCGGGGACGGGAAAATGTGCGGCGGCGCACGTGGCGCAGCCACGTCATAGTGGAGAAACGCGAATTTCCAATATCGGAAGAAGCTACAAGACGGACGTTTCGAGAACCCACCAATTCGGGAGCTGTTGTTAAGAGCGAAATGATTGGACCGCGGAAAGAAACCTCTTATGAATTGCGGAAGGTTCGAGCAAAAATCGCGGCGGACTCATCCTTGCCGGCTCCACCATCGCTCTAATAAAGCCGAGTCCGCGCGCCGCTGACAGCTCTGGGTTTGAGGCTTTGTGTAAAAGTTCATACCAGCGGAAAGAGGGTAACCCCGCCACGAGTCCTTCCCAATTTATAGCCGTGGATGGCGCGGCGAGTTTGCCCGTGAAATCATAAACTCCGTTGTCCATGACCGAGACGGTTAAATTAGGCGGAGCTTGACTTGCAATCGTGACCAACGAATTGAGACACATGGAAAGCCCGCCATCGCCGCAGATGGCGAGAACGGCGCGGGACGGTGTCGCCAGAGAGACGCCCAGCGCGACCGACGCCGCCAACCCCATAGGGCCGGTCAGGTAAAGATACGATGGCTCATCCCCTGTCGCGTGCAACCAAACCGTCTGCGACCCTATATCGCTAACTACCAAGGCGTCGGAGCGCTTCGCTGCTTGGGCAAGAATTCTTATCGCCTCGACCTGTTCCATCCGCGGTACTCCTCAAAGCAGGGTATATCGCTTCGACGTTCAGAATTACACTGGGGGCTCATCTAGTAACAGGAATGCCGGTTCCGAGGCGGTGACGGATCTCTCATAACATAAAGCAATCAAATTTTCTTGATCCTGAAAATTTCTCGAGGAGGCGTAAAAAACATTAAGGGTGTCCAATATCTTATTAAAGTAACGATACTTTTGTACATCATAACGGGTCTTGTCAAATAGATTTCCTCTATTCGCGACTATTATAAGGAATGGCGTTCTGTAATTCAAACAAAGCGTTGAAAAACAACCAACCGCATTCATGAACCCAACGTTCTGCATCAATACCAATGCACGCTTTCCGGACATGGAGAGTCCAGAGGCGATGCCTAGACACTCCTCTTCTCGACATGCGGCGATATAAGGGATAGAGCCGCGAGCTAAAACGCTTTCAATCAGGGGCACAAGAT
>JBAWEN010000275.1:0-6540 GCA_049591215.1 Methylocystis sp.
GCGGCAAATGCCTCGCGGGCAGCCATTGGCGTCCGGAAATTCAGCTGCGAGGCGACGCCCTGAGTTTCCGCGCGCGCGTTCAACGCCGCTCTTTCGGGGCCGTCGCCCACGAGCACGAGGCTCGGACGACGCCCCGCTGCCTTGGCCAACAAGCCCAAGGCGTCGATTAGCGTGTCGAGCCCCTTGGCCGATCGAAATTCGCCGACATAGAGTAGATCGGCCGCGTCGGCGTCCGGCGCAACCGGCTCGAGTTCGCGCGGCGCGATGCCGTTGCGCACGACATGCGCGAGATGGCGCGGCTTGCCGACGAGGCTCTCGAACCGATCGGCGATATAGCCGCTCTCGAATAGCAGCAGATCGGTGCGCCAAGCGAGAATCGCCTCCATCATCATGAACAGGCGATGACTCCAAGTCCCCGGACGATAGTTTAGACTGCCGCCGTGCGGTGTGTAGACCCTCACCGCGACGAATGGCGACGTCCACGAACCGGCGACCCGCGCCAGCAGACCGCCCTTGGATCCATGGCCGTGCACGACGTCGGGATTCAACTCGGCGAGGCGCCGCCCGACTTTCAGCAAAAGCGAAAGATCCGTCATATGCGGCGGTCGATGGATTGGCAGGCGCAGGAGACCAAGCGATAGAGATGGCGCGAGTTCGGCGAGTTGCGCCGCGCCGCGCGCGCCGCCGGTCAATGAATCCGTGATGAGTCCAACTTCGTGCCCGCGGGCGATTTGTTCTCGTGCGAGATCGAGCACATGACGGAACAACCCGCCCACGGGCGCTCGCAAAACATGCACGATGCGCAACGGATTGGCGCCAGCGTCGCTATTGTCGAGACTGTTTTTCGTCACTTCCGGAGCGTTTCTTCTGTTTTGGCGGGCGCGGCGCCACGGCGTGGCGAATCGTCGCGCGCGGCCGAAACCGCCATGCGCGCGAAAATCTTATGTTTGCGGGGGTTAAAATTGGATGAGCGCGTCTACACGCGCTCATCCGCATTCGCAAAGTCAGCCTTGCAGCGGCGCGTCCGGCACGCTGCGCGGGGCCGCTCCGGCCTCGGCGTCTGGTTCCGCCTGCTTTTCGGGTTCGACTTCCGCAGCCTTCTCCTTACGCGAGTCGCCGTCCGTCGGCGAACGCTTCTTCCCGGCCTCGATAATGTCGCGCTCGGGGCGCGGCAGAACCGGACCTTCGGGATAGACGAAGCCCAGCGTCTTCGCGCCGGCCTCGTCCGCGACGACGACGACATGCACCGCGCCGCCGTTCTTGAGTCGGCCGAACAAAAGTTCGTCCGCGAGCGGCGTCTTGATATGGGTGTGAATAACCCGCGACATCGGCCTCGCGCCCATGGCCTCGTCATAGCCATGTTCAACCAGCCAGGCGCGCGCTTCGTCGGAGAGATCGATCGTCACATTGCGGTCGGCGAGCTGAGTCTCCAGCTGCATGATGAATTTGTCGGCTACGCGCGCGATGACTTGCGGCGGCAGATGGCCAAAAGGCACCACCGCGTCCAGGCGGTTGCGAAACTCCGGCGCGAACAGGCTGTTGATCGCTTCGCTGTAGTCGCGGTGGTGCTTCGAATGCGTGAAGCCGATTGGCGTTCGCGACAGATCGGCCGCGCCGGCGTTGGTCGTCATGATCAAGATGACATTGCGGAAGTCGATCGTCTTGCCGTTATGGTCCGTCAGCTTGCCGTGATCCATCACCTGCAGAAGAATATTGAAAAGATCGGGGTGCGCCTTTTCAATCTCGTCGAGCAGCAACACGCAGTGCGGATGCTGATCGATCGCGTCGGTGAGAAGCCCGCCCTGGTCGAAGCCGACATAGCCGGGCGGAGCGCCGATCAGCCGACTCACGGTGTGACGCTCCATATATTCGGACATGTCGAATCGCACCAATTCGATGCCGAGAGAGACGGCGAGCTGACGCGCGGCCTCCGTCTTGCCGACGCCGGTCGGACCGGAGAAGAGATAGCAGCCTATCGGCTTTTCGGGATCGCGCAGGCCGGCGCGCGCCAGTTTGATCGCCGTGGTCAGCGCGCCGACGGCCTTGTCCTGGCCATAGACGACGCGTTTCAATGTCTCGTCGAGATGCGCCAGCACTTCCGCGTCGTCCTTGGAGACGCTCTTGGGCGGAACCCGCGCCATCGTCGCGATCGTCGCCTCGATTTCCTTGAGGCCGATGGTTTTCTTGCGCTTGGAATCGGACAAAAGCATCTGCGCCGCGCCGCTTTCGTCGATCACGTCGATTGCTTTGTCCGGCAGCTTGCGATCGTGGATGTAGCGCACCGATAACTCCACGGCGGCCTTGATGGCCTCGCCGGTGTAGCGGATTTTGTGGAAGTCCTCGAAATAGGGCTTCAGCCCCTTGATGATCTCTATCGCGTCGGGGATCGAAGGTTCGTTCACGTCGATTTTCTGGAAGCGCCGCACCAGCGCGCGGTCCTTTTCGAAATACTGGCGATATTCCTTATAAGTCGTCGAACCGATGCACCGCAGCGCGCCCTGCGCCAACGCGGGCTTCAACAGATTGGAGGCGTCCATCGCGCCGCCAGAGGTCGCTCCGGCTCCGATCACCGTGTGGATTTCGTCGATGAACAGGATCGCGTTCTTGTGCTGCTCGATTTCCTTGACGACCTGTTTCAGGCGTTCCTCGAAATCGCCGCGATACCGCGTGCCGGCGAGCAGCGTGCCCATGTCGAGCGCGAAGATGGTCGCGCCCGCGAGAATTTCCGGCACTTCGCCAAGAACGATCTTTCGCGCCAGCCCCTCGGCGATGGCGGTCTTGCCAACGCCGGGATCGCCGACCAGCAACGGGTTGTTTTTCTGGCGCCGGCAAAGCACCTGGATTGTGCGGAGAACTTCGGCCTCTCGCCCGATCAGGGGATCGATTCGCTGGTCGCGCGCTTTCTTGTTGAGGTTCACGCAGTATGCGTCGAGCGCGCCCTCCTTCTTGCGAGAGTCGCCATCGCGGCCCTCGCGCGCCTCGTTGCGGTCGACGTCCTCCTCGGCGCCGCGCGGCCCGCGCGACGGGTCGGAAAGTCCAAGCCGCTTGGCGATGCCGTGGCTGATGTAGTTCACCGCGTCATAGCGCGTCATGTCCTGCTCCTGCAGGAAATAGACGGCGTGACTCTCGCGTTCCGCGAACAGCGCCACCAGCACATTGGCTCCGCTCACATCCTCGCGGCCGGATGATTGAACGCTGATGATGGCGCGCTGGACAACACGCTGAAAGCCCGCCGTCGGTTTGCACTCTTCCGCGTCTTCGTTGACCAGATTGTCTAATTCCCGGTCAAGGTAGTCACGCAAATTCCGACCGAGAACTTCGAGATCGACCGAACAAGCGCGCAGCACCGCGCTTGCGTCACTGTCTTCGATAAGGCTTAGCAGAAGATGTTCGAGCGTCGCATACTCATGCCGACGCTCTCGCGCCGACGCCAGCGCCCGGTCCAAGGTCTGCTTCAGATTGCGCGAGAATGCCGGCATCAGTTCTCACCCCTACTTCTTTTCCATGATGCATTGCAGCGGATGTTGGTGTTTGCGGGCGAAATCCATGACCTGCGTAACTTTTGTTTCGGCGACTTCATAGGTGTAAACTCCGCATTCGCCTACACCATGATTATGGACAAGCAGCATAATCCGCGTCGCCTCTTCGACCGACTTGTTGAAATACTTGCGTAATACGATGATAACAAACTCCTGCGTCGTATAATCGTCATTGAGCAATAACACACGATACATATGTGGACGCCGCGTTTGCGCGCGCGTGCGAGGGATAAGCGCCGTGCCCGCGCCGGCGTCCCCGCCACCCTTTCGCGGTTCCCGACTCAAGCGCGCCTCTCCCTCCTCATCGAACTCCCCGCCCGCCGACGAAACGACCGGACCGCTAAAAGTGTCGCACACCTTAACCATCGAGCCTTCCTGTCTGACCTCTTCCTTCGGCGCCCCTTCTGCTTTCTCCATATAGGATGGCAAAAACCGGTCCGTAAGGTGTTAAACATTTTTCGTGCCGCGCCGAACTCGCCGCCGTGACCTTCGCATTCCGCCCTTTTTGCCGCGACGTGCAAGGGATGCTCGCGGAGTGTTCTTGCTCGCATGAATCTTGGCAAGCGACAAAACCCGGTCAAGGCGAAATTCGAGCAATAAGCTTATCCGAAAGTCCCGCCCGAACAATAAGCGTCGGAAAAAAAGATCAAATTGCGCGCGCGTTTGGTCGGCGGGCCACGGTTTCTGGCCGTGGCGCGAGGCCGCGGAGTCTTTCGTCGCGTGGGACCGGGTTTTCAGCGTGGGAAGGCGCCGGCGTTGGGCGACGACCGCGCGGCCGGCTGGTATCAGTCCACGCGGCCGATGCTTGGGCCACGAAAATTCATGCCGGCTTGAGCGTCGGCGCGCTAACGCCGCGCCGGCGTCTCGACCGCTTGGCGAGGCGGCGCGACCCTAATATGGCCGCCGAAAAAGTCCCGTCAACAGTGTGTTTACTATGTTCATGTACGCCAAGTGCGCACAATTACGGGGCTCCGATGTTCGAATTCAGACCAATGCGACAGGACGTGGATAGCTCGAATGTCGCGAAACTGGCGATAAAGGCGGGCGTCGCGATCTGTCTGTGCATGGTCGCGTCCGAATGGCTGGCGAATGCGGCGCAGAGGGGGGAACTGCCAAGGGTCGCGTTGGTTTGGCCGGAATCCGAGCCGTGGCGAGGGGTTAAGGCCAGGCTATCGCCTCAAGCAGCCGGAAGCGCAACGGTTTATCGGAACATTGGCGTGGATGGAGTGACCACCTCGGCGATTCCAACGATTTATAAGAGCCCAGCCGTGATTTCGCCCCGCGGCGATGGAAGCCCGTTAGGAGTCAAAGATCTTCCGCCTTGATTTCAAATGACTTCCCGCATTTTGACCGAGCGACGCCACGCACGGCTCCTAATTAGGGATGTCCGCGGATATTTCACGCAAGCGGCGTGAGCTGTCGTAAATTCATTGACATTGGCTGAGATGCCGGCCAAGCATATTCCGGGTTTCGTTTTGGTCGCCATATTGCAAGTAGCGCCCCCAAGGCGAACCGAGGGCAGGATGTCCGCCGTCATGGATCGCTGTCCAGTGGGCGGAGCGGTTCCCCCAGCAGCAGCGCGCGTTTTACACGGCCGGCGCGCGGCAGGCTTTGAAATCCGATCGCCGCCGTGATCAGGACAATTGATGAAATTCGACGAACTCGGCCTTTCGCAAAAGGTGCTCACGGCCGTTGAGGCATCTGGCTACACGACGCCGACGCCAATCCAGGCCGAGGCGATCCCGCCGGCCCTCCAAGGTCGCGACATTCTCGGCATCGCCCAAACTGGCACCGGCAAAACCGCTGCCTTCACCCTGCCGATGCTGTGCCGGCTTGAACAAGGCCGGGCTCGGGCGCGCATGCCCCGCACCCTTATCCTCGAACCCACGCGTGAACTCGCGGCTCAGGTCGAGGAAGCCTTCATAAAATATGGGGCCAACCACAAGCTAAACGTGGCGCTGCTGATCGGCGGCGTTTCATTCGGCGACCAGGAAGCCAAGATTATGCGCGGCGCCGATGTGTTGATCGCCACGCCGGGCCGCCTGCTCGATTTCTTCGACCGCGGCAAGCTGCTGCTGACCGGAATCGAGATTCTCGTCATCGACGAGGCCGACCGGATGCTGGACATGGGCTTTATTCCGGATATCGAAAGGGTCTGCAAACTGGTGCCCTTCACCCGTCAGACCTTGTTCTTCTCCGCCACCATGCCGCCAGAAATCACCCGCTTGACCGAGGCGTTTCTGCACAATCCGGTGCGGGTGGAAGTGGCGAGAGCGGCGACGACGGCCGCCCTCATCCGTCAGGCGATGGTCGCATCGCATGGACACGCCGAAAAGCGCGACACCTTGCGCAATCTCATCCGCTCGGCGGAGAATTTCAAGAACGCCATCATCTTTTGCAACCGCAAGCGAGATGTGGCGATCTTGCACCGCTCGTTGGAAAAGCACGGGTTTTCCGTTGGCGCCTTGCATGGCGACATGGATCAAATGGCCCGCATGGCCTCGCTCGACGCGTTCAAGAACGGCTCGGTCGCTCTCTTGGTCTGTTCGGACGTGGCCGCGCGCGGGCTCGACATCCCCGATGTCAGCCACGTGTTTAATTTTGATGTGCCGACGCACAGCGAAGACTATGTCCACCGTATCGGCCGGACGGGGAGAGCCGGGCGTTCCGGCGTCGCGATCACGCTGGTGACAGCCGAAGACAAGAAATATGTTGAACAGATCGAAAGTCTCATTGGCAAGGAGGTGGAGTGGGAAGGACCGAGACTTTCCGAATTGCCGCCGCCGAGCGAGTCGTCCAGTGGACATGAGCGTCGCGGAGGAGAGCGCGGCGCCAGACGAGGAGTCGAGCGCGGCGGACGTGGTCGAAGCTCCGAGGGATCGGCGGCCCCGGTGCGTGAGGCGGCTCCAAAGTCGCGCGCGCCGCGCGCAAGCGAATCGGGACGGCCGACCGCCGCGGTGGCGGAGTCGCCGCGCGCCGCGCCGCGTACGCCAGTCTACGC
>JBAWEN010000276.1:0-2159 GCA_049591215.1 Methylocystis sp.
GTCCAGCGCCTGCCCGCCGACCATCCCGCCAAGTCCGGCGGCGCGCGCCAGCGCCAACACCAGCGCCGCGCGAATTGCCGCATCTGGATGCGTCGCGGGATCGGCCAGCACGTCGAAGGCGTAGGTCAGCAGTCCGTCGCCGGCCAGAATGGCCGTGGCTTCGTCAAAGGCCTTATGCGCGGTCGGCCGTCCTCGCCGCAGATCGTCGTCGTCCATCGCCGGCAGATCGTCATGCACGAGCGAGTAGCAATGAATCATCTCCAGCGCGCAAGCCGTTCGAAGCGGGCCGTCGCCGGCCACGCCGAAAAGCCGGGCCGATTCGATAACAAGAAAAGGCCGCAGCCTCTTGCCGCCGCCCAGCGTCGCATAGCGCATGGCCTCCAGCAGGCGGGTGGGCCGCGCGATCTCACCTTCGAGCGCCGCCGACGCCAGCAGCGCGTCGAGCGCGGTCTCGGTCGCCCCGGCGGCGCTTTCGAGCCGGGGGATAAAGTCTTCCACGCGGTCCGCGACGTTCATGCGATGGCCTCGCCTTTCAAGAAACAACTCGCTCCGCCGCTTGCAAATTCGCCGGCGTTTCAAAACGGGGCGGACTCGCGACGCGCGGCATTAGGATTGCTTAACCACCCTGTCGCGAAGTGGCGATGTGCAGGAAAACAAGGGGAGTTGAGAATGATCAACAGTTTGACGCTCGATCTCTGCGCGGTGGCGGCCGCTTTTGTGTTCGCGGGCGCCGTGGTCTTCGGCGCCTTGTGAACGTTACGCGGGCATGACAACGCCATCGCCCATCGGACTAGCCTGACATTTTCGCGACCAGCGCGTCCGAAAACTCGGCGTTGACGTAGACGTTCTGCACGTCGTCGTTATCCTCGAGCGATCCGATCAGTTTCAGAATTTTCTCGCCGGCCTCGTCGTCGACCGCGATCATGTTTTGCGGACGCCAGGTCAGCGCGGCTTTCTTCGAGTCGCCGAATTTCGCCTCCAACGCCTTGGCCACGTCGCGCAGCCCTTCGAGCGAGGTGATGACCTCGTGCGAGTCCTCGTTGGAGGACACATCGTCCGCGCCGGCCTCGAGCGCCGCCTCCATGACAGCGTCTTCGGAAGCGACCTCGCGATCGAACTCCACGAGCCCCACCCGATCGAACATAAAGGACACCGCCCCGGTCTCCGCGAGGGCTCCGCCTGCCTTGGTGAAGTAGGAGCGCACCTCGCCCGCCGTGCGGTTGCGATTGTCGGTCAGGGCCTCGATGATGATCGCGACGCCGCCCGGCGCGTAGCCTTCGTAGCGCACCTCGTCGTAATTCTCGGCGTCGGCGCCGGAGGCTTTCTTGATCGCGCGCTCGATATTGTCCTTGGGCATGTTTTCGGCGCGGGCGGCTAGCACGGCGGCGCGCAGACGCGCATTCATATTGGGGTCCGGTAGGCCCGTTTTGGCCGCCACGGTGATTTCACGGGCGAATTTGCCGAAGAGCTTCGAGCGGATCGCGTCCTGCTTGCCCTTCTTGTGCATAATGTTCTTGAACTGACTATGTCCCGCCATTGAAACCGCCCCGTCGTCCCTATCTCGTCCTTGCCGCCCGCCCGCCGGGCCATCGCGGCCCATATACGCCGGCCCGCGATGGAAATAAAGGAAGGCGTCTGGCAAAGGGACCAAAGACCATGGAAGAGCAAAAGGAGCACGACGGGGAAAGGCGCATCCCCTCGCCGCCGCACCCTGTCCAACGGCGAGAGCCCCTGCCGGGATGCCGGCCCAAACCAGAGGTCGAGGATCCGTCGGCCATCGCCCGGGTTCGGGCGCTGCTCGACAGCCCGGCCTATCGGGAAGCCGACGCCGACATTGATTTCCTCGCCAGCGGCGAGGCCCGCGGCCCGCGACTCGAACTCGATTATCTCAAGGCCGAAACGCAGTTGCGGCGTCATGGCGTCACGGATACGATCGTGGTGTTCGGCTCCACCCGCCTGGTCGAACCCTCGGCGGCGGCGGCGCGCCTGCTGGCGGCGCAGTGCGCCCTGGCCGCGCGGCCCGATGACGCGGCGCTGGCCCAGGAAGCCGCAATCAGCCAAAGAATTTCAGATAAATCAATATATTATGACATCGCGCGGGAGTTCGGCGCGCTGGTCGGCGCCGCCCCGCCCAAGGCGAACGGCGGCCGCCTGGCGAT
>JBAWEN010000277.1:0-3404 GCA_049591215.1 Methylocystis sp.
CGTCGAGGGCGCGGGCTCGCCCCCGAACGCTCGGCTCGTCCACGAGACTTGGCTCTTTCATCGGCTCGCCTCGACCGCGATCAGCGAATTAGATTTCAACCTGCCCCCCAAGCTCGACGACGCGCCCCGGCGGTATCTGGAAAAACTCGGTCGCGGAAAGCGCGTTGCGGTGCATGAACGCGAAAATATTCAGCTTGAACCTCCACCACTTCGAGTGGCCAGATGGAATGATCGTCAGCCTGCCGACGAAAAACGACGTGTGCATCATGTTGAACATGAGCGGGCAGCCGGCCGATTCGAGCATGAGGGCGCGCGGTATGTTGGGTTGGTCCATGAAACCATAGCGCAGGGTCATCGCGTGGAAGCCGTCGGTTAATTCCGTCGTCTCGACGCGTCGCCCGGGCTCAACCCGCGGGACATGCTCGGTCAAAACACGCAAAAGCACGATGCGTTCATGCAGCACCTTATTGTGTTTGAGATTGTGCAAAAGCGGCACGGGCACGATGTCCACGCGGCCCGACAGGTAAACCGCCGTGCCCTCGACGCGCGGCTTGCCGTGGAATTTCGCGATGAAGTGTTGGAGCGGAAAGGTGTCGCGCTCCCGCGCCGCGCACATGGCCGCGTAACCCTGGCTCCAGCATGTCATTAAAAAGAACAAAATGCTGGCGACAACGAGTGGAATCCAGCCGCCCTCGAAAAACTTCACCATATTGGCCGCGACGAACGACCCGTCGACGGTGACGAATAGCCCGGCGACCAGCAAGCTCAAAGGCAAGCTCCAGCGCCAGACCTCGCGCATCGCGATGAACATCAGCACGCTGGTCAGCAGCATCGTCATCGAAACGGCGATGCCGAACGCCGCCGCGAGATTGTCGGACGACCGGAACGCGATGGTCAGAACCAGCGTGAGCGCCATCAAGGCCCAATTGACGAAGCCGACGTATATTTGTCCGTAGCTCTCGGCGGAAGTCTGCGAAACATTTATGCGCGGCAGGAGGCCAAGTTGGATGGCCTGCCGCGTCATCGAGAAGGCGCCGGTGATGATCGACTGGCTCGCGATAACGGTCGCGACCGTGGCCAGCGCGACCAGCGGAAGTTGCAGCGCCGCCGGGCAAAGATCGAAAAAGGGATTTGTCTCGCGGGTGGAGGGGCCGTCCACCAACAGCGCGGTTTGGCCGGCGTAATTGAGCAGCAAGGCCGGCAGGACGAGCCCATACCAAGCCAGGCGTATCGGCTGGCGCCCGAAATGGCCCATGTCGGCGTAGAGCGCCTCCGCGCCCGTGGCGCACAAAAACACAGCGCCCAGCACCAGGAATCCGCCCGCTCCGTGCGTCGTCACGTAAATCAATCCCACGCGCGGATCGAGCGCCCAAAGCACGTCGGGATGGCGCCAAATGCTCGCGAGGCCCAATGCGCCGATGGTGAGAAACCACAGCGTCATGACCGGGCCGAAGATTCGGCAAATTCGCCCCGTTCCCTGCGATTGCAAGCTGAACAGGCCGATGAGGACCGCGACGGACAGAGAGACGACATAGGGTTCGATCGCCGGCGCCGGAGTTTTTAGGCCCTCCAAAGCGCTCAACACCGATATCGCCGGCGTGATGGCTCCGTCCCCAAACAGCAAGGCCGCGCCAAGCATGCCGACGCCGATGACGAAGGGACGGCGCCCGTGCTTGATGCCGAGCAATGACATGAGCGCGAGAATCCCGCCCTCGCCGTCATTGTCCGCGCGCATGATCACCGCCACATATTTGATCGAGGTGATGATCACCAGCGTCCAGACGATCAGCGACAATATGCCGAGCGCTTCGTCGGGCGCGATGGAGCCGCCCGCCCAATCGACCGCCGTCTTGATCGTGTAGAGCGGACTGGTTCCGATATCTCCGTACACGACGCCCAGGGCGCCGAGGGCGAGCGTTCCGACTCCGCTGACCTTATGTCCGTCCGTCTCCGCGGCTGTCGCCATAATGACCCTCACGCGCGATTTTCCCGCGACCGACATAGCAGGTCGCGCCGCGCGCCGCGACATCGAACCCCGAAGCTCGAAGAGCGCGAGAGGCGTTCCGCCGCTGTTCGAGCGCGCTTTCGCTTCGTCCCAAACCCCTGTAGAAGTCTTCGCGCGAGCGGGGCGGAAATTCGCGCGCGAAGCGCGAGACGCCGGCTATCATTATGCACTCATTACAAAGGCAAGGGGCGGGACAGTGACGGGAACATTGGACACGAGCAATCGCGCCACGGCGAGCGTAAATCTTCTGGCGGGCGAGATCGTCGACCGTCTTGTCGCCGGCGCGGCGCGCTATCGCGTCGCGGTTTCCCGCGGCGCCTCGGGCGAATTGCTGATCGACGCCGGCGCCAAGGTCGCGGGCGGGATCGAGGCCGGTCTGCTGCTCGTTGAAATCTGTATGGGCGGGCTCGGCCGCGTCGCTCTGACACCGGCGCCGGGCGCCTCCAAATGGCCGTTCTGGCTGACCGTCACGAGCAATGATCCAGTCGTCGCCTGCCTCGCCAGCCAATATGCCGGCTGGAGCCTCGCCCACGAGAAATTCTTCGCGCTCGGCTCCGGTCCCGGCCGCGCTCAGGCGCGGGTCGAAAAATTGTTCGAGGAACTGCCCTATAGCGACAAGGCCGACCGCGTCACGATCGTGCTGGAAAGCGGCTCGCCGCCGCCGGCCGAGGTCGTCGCGAAGGTCGCGGCCGCGACCAAGGTCGACCCCAAGAATGTCGCCTTCGTCTATGCGCCGACGCAGAGCCTCGCCGGCGGCGTGCAGGTGGTGGGCCGCGTGCTCGAAGTCGCGCTGCACAAGGCGCATGAGCTGAAATTCCCGCTCGAAAACATCATCGACGGCATCGCCACGGCGCCCTTGTCGCCGCCGCATCCCGATTTCGTGCAGGCGATGGGCCGCACCAACGATGCGATCATCTACGCCGGCCGCGCGCATCTGTTCGTGAGGGGCTCCGCCGAGGCGGCGAAGGAGCTGGCGAAGAATTTGCCGAGCAGCAATTCGCGCGATTACGGGCGCCCCTTCGCCGAGGTGTTCAAGGCCTATAAGGGCGATTTCTACAAGATCGACCCGAGCCTGTTCTCGCCCGCCGAGGCGCTGGTGACGGCGGTCGAGACCGGCGAGACCTTCAGGGGCGGCGCGATCGACGAAAAGCTGCTCGATGCTTCCTTCGGCTAAGGGATTGTTTTTCTGAGCCCCATGCGCCCGCGCGTCGCCGTCTTCACCGACAAGATCGACTGGCATGTCGAGGCGTTCGCGCGGGCGCTGGCGCGGCAAGGCGCGCGGCCCGTCGCCGTGCGGCTGGCGGCCTGCAAGATCGACACGACCCGCCCCTATGGCCTTGCCATTCCGGGATTTCGGGCGGCGCCGCCGGATATCGGCGTCGTTCGCGCGATCGGCGAC
>JBAWEN010000278.1:0-12425 GCA_049591215.1 Methylocystis sp.
AGTATGATGGCTGGGAGCAGGGCGGGCGGAATGTCACGATGATCGAATTCAAGGGCAGCCATTTCGAACGTGACGTCATCTTATGGGGCGTGCGCTGGTATGTCGCCTACCCGATCAGTTATCGGCAGCTTGAGGAGATGATGGAAGAACGCGGCGTCGAGGTCGACCATTCGACGCTCAATCGCTGGGTCGTCAAATACGGGCCCGTACTGGACCGTCAGTTTCGTTCCCGCAAGCGCGCGGTCGGCGCCAGCTGGCGACTGGACGAGACCTATGTGAAAGTCAGAGGCTCCTGGAAATACCTATATCGAGCCGTCGACAAGGCCGGCGCTACGGTGGATTTCCTGCTGACGGCCAAGCGGGATCGCAAAGCGGCGTTGCGCTTTCTGCGCCGGGCGATCGGTCAGAATGGCGTGCCAGAGAAGATCACGATCGACAAGAGCGGCGCCAATACGGCGGCGATCGAAAGCTACAACGAGGAACACGAGGCGGACATCGAAATCCGGCGAAGGAAATATTTGAACAACATCGTTGAACAGCATCACCGAGCGATCAAGCGGGTGGCGCGACCGACGTTGGGGTTCAAGTCTTTTCGCTCGGCCGCGGCGACGCTCGCCGGCGTCGAGCTCATGCACATGATCCGAAAGGGCCAGTTACGAACGACGGGCAAATTGCGTCCGGTGCAGCAGTTCTACGCTCTTGCGGCGTGAACATCGAAGACCCCTGCCGCCGCGCATTCGCCCACGCGAAAAATTTGCGACAGAACCTGCATTAGTCCCGCTGCGTAAGCGGCTTTTCAGAAGGCGGCGCGCAGACGCAGGCCGAAGACGTTGACTGGTCCGCGCGCGCTGTTATGCCCAGGATTGACGATCAGCTGATAGTCGAAAGTGGCGTCGATATTTTTGCCGAATCCGAGCTTGTAATAGGCTTCGAGATTCTTCTCGCCGCCGTAAGATAGCGCCCCGTCGCCGATATAGACGCTCCTGCCGCCAAGCTCGAAATAGCGCACGCGATGGCCGGACAAACCGCTGAACGCGGAACCAACGCCGATCTCGTCGTCCTTGCGACCCCACGGGTCGCCAGCGGCGACGAGACCGAAAGAGACGGAGCGGTCTATGTCCGTATAATCGACAGTCTCGTAGCGGCCATCCGCCATGCCGGCGCGCAGAAAGAAGCCGAGGTTCTGCGCGAGTTGCTGCTTGATATTGATTCCGCCGCCGGTCTTGAAATGGCGGCGGCGCAATGCGTCGAGTTGCGGCGGCAAGTCGCCGGCGGCGATCGCGTTTTGAACGACATCGTAGACATTGCCGAATCGGCCATTGTCGCCGTAGGCGAGAAATTTGATGGCGCCCGGCTGGCCGAAAAGGTCGTAGCGACCTTCGAACTCCGCGACGGCCATGTATTGCCGAAATAGGTCGGGCTCGATGTCGAGACCGTTGGGGATCGTGGAGAGCTGGAAGACGCCGGCGCGCGAGGTCCACCAATTCTGCTTCCACTCGACCGCGAGGCCATGGGTATAGCCCCACGAGTCCGCGGCGTAATCGAAAGAACCCAGCGTGTTGAAAGCGAAGTTCAGGAAGCCGGTCGTTGGATCGTGCGCGTAAATATTGTCGTCGAAGACGTCGCCGACTGCGAATTTCCCGAAGGTAATGATGACGCGGTCGCGGTCGACCTTGCCAGAGATCTGGTTTTGCACCGATTCGAGCACTTCGCTGCGCGAGCCCTCGTCCGGATCCTTCCCTCTGTCGTCGCTGCCCAGCCCTATGATCTGCCGCAGAAAATAGCGCTGGAAGCGCATGTAGGGCGCCGCGCGGCCCACTTTGGCGACGGCGCCGTCGACATAAGAGGCCGCGCCGACTGAATTGGCGAGGCCATATCCCGCGTCGTTCTCTGGATTGAGATAAACCGCGCCGCCCTCCCACAACCGCACACCGAGGAAGATGTTTGTCGTGGAGCCGACGTTCGCCTTTCCACCGGACGGAAAACTGTTTGGCCCGTCATAAAGCGCATGGAATCGCGGATAGGCTTGCACGACATTGGTAGTCTGGGCATGAACACTGTATTGCTCTTCCTTGTCCTCCTCATTGTTGCGAGTATCGCCGTTGCCGCCGTCGGCGGGGTGCTGCCCGTATTGCAAAGGTTCGAGAATTTCGTTTTTCGCTCCGAAATGATAGTTCAGCCCAAAGCGCAAAATCTGATTTTCGTTGCGAATGCGTGAGGCGTAGCGAAACCCCGCGCCATTGTCGAAAGTTTGCGTGTTCAACGACTGGCTGAGAAAGAGATATTCCGCCCGCGCCGACCAATTATCGGCGAACGCGTATTCAAAACCGGCGCCGACAGCATATTTCATCCGCGAGGATTGCGACCATGGCGCCGTGAAAACGGCGTCTGGCCCGCCGGCGCCGAAGATAAGGGTTGCCGGTCCGCGCGCGCCGCCGGCCGCGACGCCGCCCGTCAAATAAAAGAGCGCACGGTCATAAGCGTAGCCGACGCGGCCGCGGATGCTCGCGAAAAAATTCGCGCTCGAATTGGGCTGCAAGGTGTAAAAGGGCAGACCCGGCGCATAGGCGGGCGACGCCGCGAAGAGCCCGTTCGGGCCCCGGCGCCCGTCGAGCAGGCTGAAATCCGTTTCGAAACCCCAGACCCAGGGTCGGCTCTGCCAATTATAGCCGGTCTGCGCGCCGACCGTCACGCCCGGCCGCGTAACGCTCGAAGGATAGAGATCGAAGGCGGGCCAGCCGAAGACGCTGCCCGCCTGCAACCGCTCGCCGGTGTGAAGTGGAAATGCGGTCCCGAGACTTGCGCCCAGATACATCCCGGCCCAGTTGAAGAGCGGCGGCGGCGCTTCGGAAGCGCGTGTGGAGAGGGGTGCGAAAAGCGCGCAAAAACAGGTGAGCGCGCTTAGGCTCGTCCGTTCTAGCAGCGCAGGCGCGACAGATCGCCGTAAGGACTTCATGATCAACTTTACCGAAAAATTTAGCCGGAAGATGTAACCGCCACGACACGGCTGAACAGAAACGTGTGTGAAAGTCTAACTTTGAATCAGCGCCGCGATGCAGCAGCAAGCCATTGCGTGACGTTAACCATGATCTCCGGGCGCGGATAGACGATTTGTATTTTGCCGATCGTGAGCGGACGGAAACGCATCAGCGAGCCAATGAGATATAGCCCGACGATCGTCAGAATTTCAGCGATTCTCCTCCAGCAGCCTCAGCGCCCAGCGCGCATGTCCTTCGGGCGGCGTCGAGCAGGCCAACAGTCGGCTATTGCGCAGGTGGTTTCAAAGCCCCCATCTGCGTATGAACCAGACTTTCACAACATGTGTGAGAATTGCGTATGTTAGCAGCATGGCCGTAACCAGCGGCCAGTAGAGCGCGGGCAGCGGCGTGAACCCGAGCACTGAGCCCACCCAAGTGTATGGTAGCGCGATCCCGATCACGCAGATGATGACAGTCGTCGTGATGAGGGCGTTGCTCGCGCGGCTCTCTAAAAATGGAATCCTCGCTGTCCTGATGATGTGGATTATCAGCGTTTGCGTCAGAAGAGATTCGACAAACCATCCGGTTTGGAACAGTGAAGGATTGCTCCAGGCATCGAAGACATACAACATCATGCCATAGGTGGCATAGTCGAAGATGGAGCTGATTGGCCCGATAAATATCATGAATTTGAATATATTGCTGATGTCCCACTTTCTCGGTGACGCCAGGTATTCGTCATCAACGTTATCGGTTGGAATCGTTGTTTGTGAGAAGTCATAGAGCAGATTGTTCGTCAGGACCTGGATTGGCGCCATCGGCAGAAAGGGTAGGAAAATGCTGGCGCCGAGCACGCTGAACATGTTGCCGAAATTCGAGCTGGCGCCCATTTTGATGTATTTTGTAATATTCGCGAATATTCTGCGGCCTTCTATAACTCCCTCGTCAAGGACGAGAAGATTTTTTTCGAGCAGGATGATGTCGGCGGTTTCCTTGGCGATGTCGACGGCGGTGTCGACCGAGATTCCCACGTCCGCAACCTTCAAAGCCGGGCCGTCGTTGATGCCGTCGCCGAGATAGCCAACGACGTGCCCCTTGCGGTGCAGAGCCTCGATGACTTTGGCTTTCTGCGGCGGCGACAATTTCGCGAAGACGACCGTGGTCGGGGCGAGCTCCGATAGCGCGTCGTCGCTCATGTGGTCGATCTCGGATCCCAGCACGACGCGATCGACCTTCAGACCGACGTCCTTGCATATTTTACGGGTGATGATTTCATTGTCGCCAGTAAGGATTTTGACGGAGACGCCCGCCTTGGCGAGATCCGCGATAGCTTCCGCGGCGCTGTCCTTCGGTGGATCGAGAAAGGCGATATAGCCGAGTAGCGTCAAATCGCTCTCGTCAGCGACGGTATAGGCGATTTGCTCCGGAGGCATCTCCTTGTAAGCGACGGCGACTACGCGGAACCCATCGGCGTTGAGCTCGGCGGTTTCACGTTTGGCGGTTTCGAGGTGAGAAGGGTCGAGGCGCCCGCACTCGTTTTCCGTTTCGTAATGGGTTGAGATTGAGAACAGCTCCTCCACCGCGCCCTTGCAGATCAGAAGATGCCGCCCGTCATCGCGTCGGACGAGGACCGATAATCGTCTACGGTTGAAATCAAATGGAATTTCGTCAATTTTCGTGAACTGATGGTCTGGGCGCAGAGTGCTCGCCAATTCGTGGTGTTCGAGAACCGCGACATCGAGAAGATTCTTGAGGCCCGATTGGAAATGGCTGTTCAGATAAGCGTATTCGAGAACGCGATCCGAGTCTTCTCCATATATGTCGAGGTGCCGCTTCAAGATAATCCGATCTTGGGTCAAAGTGCCGGTCTTATCCGTGCATAGAACATCCATGGCGCCGAAGTTCTGGATAGCGTTGAGCCGCTTCACGATCACCTTTTTGCGCGACATGGCGATCGCGCCTTTGGCAAGGTTCACTGTCACGATCATTGGCAGCATCTCTGGCGTCAGCCCCACGGCCACCGCCACCGCGAAGAGCAACGCCTCCAGCCAGTCGTGCTTTGTTAGGCCATTGATGAGGAAAACCGTTGGCACCATCACCAGAATGAAGCGGATCATCAGCCAGGTGAATCTGTTGATGCCCTGATCGAAGGCGGTCGGCACGCGTCGCCCGGCGATCTGGCGAGCAAGCTGGCCAAAAAACGTTTTCGGGCCAGTCCGAAGGATCACACCCGTGCCATAGCCCGAGACGACGTTCGCGCCCATGAAACAGATATTCGGCAGGTCGAACGGATCATCGCAGGCACCATCGCGCGCGTGCGCATATTTCTCGGCGGGCATGGCTTCGCCGGTCAGCGTTGACTGGTTGATGAACAGATCCTTGGCTTCGAGCAGGCGGAGTTCGGCCGGAATTATGTCGCCCGCGGAAAGTCGGACGATATCTCCCGGCACGAGTTGTTCGATTGGGATTTCAGAAAACGGATTGTCCGCATCACGTGGGGTGCGTCTGACGCTCGCCGTGGTGTGCACCATGGCGCGCAGTTTGGCGGCCGCCTCGTTGGATTTGTGCTCCTGTATAAAGGCGGTTGTAATCGCAAGGACCACCATCGAGGCGATGACGACGGCGGCGCGGACGTCCCCCGAAAAATAAGAAACGGTCGCCAAGGAGAGCAGCAGGGCGTTCAGCGGATTACGGGCGCGGCTCCATAGTTCTTGCAGGATGGTCGCCTTAGTTTCGCCGGCTATGAGATTGAGGCCGAATTTCTCCAGGCGCGCGTCGGCCTCCGTTTGAGACAGGCCTTCGAGACTTGTTCCCGCCTTAGAGCAGGCTTCGCCAGGCTGTAGCCGACTGACCTCCGCGAGATAACCGCTGCGGGCGCGGGCATGTTGTTCGGTCCCGGAGAGAGGAGGCTTGTCCACCGGCTTCGAGCGGAAGTTAATAAATATTATTGCAAATAATCCGATCAAAGCAACGAGCGCTAGAAGCACAAGCAACATTGGACTTACCACGATCGCAGGCGCGATCGCGGGCGCGGAGGCGGCCGCCGGAGCCGCCGCGGTCGGAGGCGCGGCGCTATTGGTGATGAGCTCACTAACTTCGTCGAGGAGGTCTTTCGCTGCGGCGAGCTGTGGTTCGAGTCTTAACGCGGCTTCGAGGTCTTGTTTAGTGTGGTCGAGATCATGTTTGCCACGATAAGCGTTGGCCCGGCTGAGGAAGGCGTTCGCATCGTTGGGATTGAACCGGATCGCCTCGTCGTAATCGGCGATGGCGCGATCGAAATCGTTCTTCGCCCGATAGGCCTCGCCCCGGCCATAGAACGCCGCTGGAGATTGGGATTGCCCCGAGATTGCGGCGTCATGATCCGCGATGGCGCGGTCGAACTCGCCCTTTGCATGGTAGATCGACGCGCGTTCCATGAGCGCTCGCGCCGACTTCGGATAGAGGTTCAGCGCCTTGTCGAGATCAGCGAGGGCGCGATCAAAATCGCCTTTTGCCCGATAGGCGGCGCCTCGATTCATGTAGGCCGTAATCTGATTGCTTTTGGTTTCCCGCCTCCCACGCTCGATGAGCCGCGAGCAACTTACGATCCGCGCGTCGAGGTCCGCGCCGCGACATCCCATCCAGAAATCTTCCTTGGCAAAAGCCGCCGAGCTGAGCGAAACGCAGCTGAAAGCTGCAAGCTCGAAACAAACGACAAGGGAAAACAAGCTGGACTTGGCGAGAGAGCGATAAATCGAATGACGCACCATGCCACAACTCCCAAAGCGCGTTAGTCGGCCTTGCTGGGTATAATCCCCCGAGCCCCTGCTTATAACTTAGTCTCGACGGCTGCTCACCCATTCTCTCCGGTAAGTTCAGCCTAATGCGCAGTTCACGCAATTGCTCCTGGCTCGCGCGGGACGACGCCTGTATGGAAAATTCGCTGGGAGGTAGGCGGCGAGGGCCCGACGATCGCGTAACCGTCGCACATAGGACTCACGCGCGAGCAACGTTGCAAGCCCTGGCCCGATACCCTGCAAGCGAGCGGGCGCAAGGATCGTGTTTTCGGCCTCATTTGCGGTCGCGGCCTTCGTCAGCACTTCGTTTTGAGCCGCTTCAACCGCTTTGATTTGTCTCAGAACAAGTTCGAGCCGATCAAGAAGACGTTCGATCCGGACCAGAGCGGTTCGCGGGATGGGAGCGTAATTAAGCTGATGCAATTTGGATAACCGCTTTTCAGCAAGGCGTTTCGCCGCAACTCTCTGCTGATCGTCCCTTTGTCTTTGTCGCGACCGATCATGCGGCCAATTTCCGAGCGAGATATTCGCGCTAAACGCAGACGGAATATCTGGCGCCGCTCACTCTCCGTGAGCTCCCCGTATCTCGTTCCAATGGCAGCGTCCCTGTAGGGCGTTGCACTTGGCTTGCGAATCCATCGGGACTGAGTGTGACATGAAAGGTTCACAATATATTCGCAATCAAGTGTAACAATCACGCAGTTAATATTTTGATAGGAGTTATTAAACCAAGTGATTGCTGCAACGCAGCAAGAAAACGGCAAGGTTTTAAAATTCGTCACGAGTTCACTTCAATGACTAAGGCGCAGCAAGTTGTCGTGTGCTGGTGTGAGGGATGACGTCATGATCACCTTCGAGCGATGCGCGGCCTTTGCCGGGCTTGCTCCAAAAGAAATGTTCTTGGGCGCGGCCCCATCCGCCGGGCATCATGGCCTGCTTTCGAGCTATCGCCTGAATTTATGGCGGGGCCCGAAAGTTGTGTGCGGATTGATCGTCTCCGACATTCGCACTTTCCTCGATCTCGGAGCTTCAACGCGAGCGGCGGATTTGCTGCTCGTGCTGAGGGAGTTTCTCTCCGACTACCCGGAAGCCTCTCTCGCCGCAACCGGTAAAATGGGTAAGGGACAACTGCCAAAACAGGCCGGCGCGCCTGTTTATCCGTGGCCGGACCTCTTCGTGGCGGAGAAGCTATGCCGTCAGCCGGTCCTCACCACTGACACCATGGGTTCACTGTGACTAAAGATGGGAAGGGTTAGGCGCCCCCCAATCTCCTTCGCCCGCAGATGCCACCGTCGATGCCCAGAGGCTGTTTCTATTGCATCCGCAAGATAGGAGGGAAATATGACGACGCTCATAGCGCTGGCGCGCATGATGGAGCGATATAACCACGCCGTCGCTCCGAAGAGTAATTGCCTCGCGTGGCAGAAATTTATCGAAGAATGTCGCTGCGATCTGCATCGCCTGCCCTGGGGTGATAATGCCGATTGTTTTGTTCCGGAAGGGTTCGCGCAATATTGGAGCCTGGTCGCGGCAGGCGAGAGCCGAGATTTCGATCCGAAAAGTGGTGACTATTTGGCCGGCGCGTGACGTCCGGAACAACACAAAACTGTCAATCGGCGTTCAAAATTGGCTCAGACTCAAATTTGATGAAGTTGGGGCGCCGACTCGCGTTGAATCCAAAAAGGAATCAGCCCGATGTCGCGAACCCTTCATCCTTCTACGATTGTGCCGCCTGGATTTCGCGTTGAAAGCGCCGTCGACGATGGCGCGGTGACGATCATAACCGTGCGCCACACGGGCAAATCGAGTTCTTGTCCTGGTTGCGCGGCGGACGCCGAGCGGGTCCATAGCCGCTATTCGAGACGGCTTGCGGATCTGCCGCTGGGAGGACGACAAGTCTGCCTGATCGTCGTCGCACGGCGTTTCCGATGCGACGCGCGATCCTGTCCGCGCGCAATCTTCACGGAACGCTTCGGCAAAGACGTCCTGGCGCCTTGGGCGAGGCGAACCGCGCGCCTGGAGAGCATCGTCCATTGCCTCGGACTTGCCCTCGGCGGGCGCCCGGCCGCGAGTTTCGCCCGCCGGCTGATGGTGCCGGTAAGCGACGACACCCTTCTGCGGGTTGTTCGTCGGCGAGGCTGTCCGCCTTTTCCCGCGCCCACCGTCGTCGGCATCGACGATTGGGCGTGGAAGCGCAACCAGCGCTACGGCACGATCATCTGCGATCTCGAACGGCGGCGACCAATACGCCTCCTGCCGGATCGTGAATCCGCGACCGCGCAAGCGTGGCTCGCCGGCCAGCCGCAAATCGCCGTCGTCGCGCGCGATCGCGGCGGCAGCTATTCCCTCGCGGCGTCAAAGGCGCTCCCGTCGGCCATGCAGGTCGCCGATCGCTGGCATCTCATGGAAAACGCCAGCCACGCCGTTCTGGACGCCGTGCGCAAATCGATGCGCCAGATCCGCGCCGTCATGGGCGCGGCGATCATCAATCCCGAATTGCTGACTGCCGCCGAACGGCTCCAATATGAGGGTTACCTGAGACGCGAGGACGCCAACGCGGCGATCCTCGCCCGCGCCAGAGGCGGCGCGTCGATCAAGGAGATCGTGCGCGACACGGGCCACAGCCGGGGCCTCGCGCGTCGGGTGCTGTGGGGCCAGCGTTCGGACGTCTTCCGGTCGCGTGAGAGCTCCTTGGAGCCTTATCTCGAATGGCTCGACGCCCAGTGGCAGGCCGGCGCTCGAAACGGTTGCGAACTTTGGCGGCGCTTGAAGCGCCAAGGCTTCCGAGGATGTTTGCGGGTCGTTTCGGAATGGACGGCGCGGCGTCGACGCGCGGAAAAAGCCGATGCCGACAGCTTGCGCCGCGTTCCGTCGGCTCAAACCATCGCGCGGCTCATGACGACGGGCCGCGACAATCTCACGAAGTCGGAGACCGTGACCATCGCCGCGATCGAAGGCGGGGTCGCGCCGCTGATCGAAGCGCGAGCCGTCATCAATGCGTTCCATGCGATGATCCGCAAGCGCGCTGGCGAGGAACTCGCCCCGTGGATCGAACGTGCGCAATCAAGTCTGGTCACGTCGTTTGCCAACGGCGTCGCGAAGGACAAGAGCGCGATCGGCGCCGCCATCGCGTCGCACTGGTCCAACGGCCAAACCGAAGGCCAGATCACCAAGCTCAAACTCCTGAAACGGCAGATGTATGGACGCGCGAAAATCGACCTGCTCGAAGCTCGCCTGATCGGAGCTGGATGACGTGCACCAAATATGCGTCAGAGCCAATTTTGAACGCCGAATAACACACAAAACGGCCCGTCGCTATATTCACGCCCGGGGCCGTCTTCATTGTCGCTGGAGAGCAGAGCTCAAGTTATTGGTCCAGCTGCGATGGCGCGAAAGAGCGACCAAAAGAGCGACTAAGCGGCGAGGAATTACGAAAGGCGCGAGGCCGCCAGATCGCTCCAGAGGCTGGCCGCCTTTTCCGGAGTATCTCATTCTGAAATTTTTGGCGGGTTGACGAATTTTCGCGGTCGTCCATTCTCTGATCTCATATGATGAATGCCCCGCTCTTCGCCGCGCGGCGCGTTCTTGCTGAAATCCATAGCTTTGATCCAGATTGACGATTCAGCGCCAGAAAATTTTTGTTCGCTTGAACGCCTTCCAGCTTTTGCGCAGATCCGCGTCGGCGAGAGCGGTCCCTCGCCCATACCAGCCGAGCACAATCCCCGAGGCTTTCGCCCCGTGCGCGCCCGCGGTTCCCTCGATGTCGTGCAGCAGGCGCTCGATACTTACGGCGTCATTGTGTGCGCCGAGGAGATCTTGAAGACGTGCGACGGCGCGGATATAGGCTCGGACCTCGCCGTCGCGGAACAAATCCCCCAAGAAGTCCACCGCGTAGCGGAGGTTTTTCAGCGCGATGCGCACTTTGTGCCGTTCGGCGTCAGGGAGTTCGACAAGTCCCTTTCCGCGCTTCAAGACGAGCTTATGCAGCCGACTCAGATTGTCCGTGGCAAATGTGCGAAGCGGCTTTGTCAGGCGCAGTTGCTGCGCATCCGACAATGCGCCGCGCCAGCTGTCACGCGCGAGGAAAGCCTGCATCCTGAGCAGGAACAGCGTCGTCGCTGATTCATCCACGATCGCGAGAACCTGAGAATAGGCAGAGAGGCGGCGCTTTTCCAAGACAGCCAGGAGCGTTTCAAAACTTGCCTCCCGTGGGTAATTTGCTTGTGGACCCGTCGCGACGAGGTTCTTGAATACGTCAAGTTCCCGCGCCAGTCCGAGGGCTGATGCGATGCGTTGCGCCTCGCCGCGGAACTCGTCGAATTCTGGACAAGGCAAAGCGCGCTTGAACATTCCTAGGGCGGCGCGCAACCGCCGGAGGGCAACCCGCATCTGATGGACCGCTTCGGGATGTCGCGCCTCCTCCAGCGCTGGCCAATTGGCGGCGAAGTGGGTAATTGAGCCGCCGATGATCGTCGCCATCGCTTCGTCGAGGGTTGCGTCGGTGGAATAGCGGAAATCCGGGGCTTTGACCGGTCGCGGATGTTGCCCGGAAACGAGCATGAAGCCCCGCTCGGCCTTGCTCGTGACGTGAAGTCTGAGGGGCAGGGTTTCGACGAGTTGGATCGCCAGTTCATAAAGCTCAATTTCTTGGCCGGATTTGAGTTCAAGCTCGATTTCTCTGATCGGCAGGCGACGATCGCCGACGATCACCGCGCCCTCGTCGAAAGCGACCTCGATCTCCGATCGGCTAAGTTTCATAAGGCGGATGCGCCGCTTGACCAAAGTCTCAAACTGCGGCTCGAGCGGTCGGCCCTCGGTGGCGCGCTCGATTTCAGCGGCAATGGGCGAGTCGAACAGCGAAATGTCGGGTCGCATGACCGGTATTCGGACCTCGGCTTCCCCGCGCGAAAAAAAACTTTCGGAGGCCGGCGCCCATTTGAGGCCCATCTGGGGAACTCCGCGCCCGGTCTTACGGACGCGCAGGACCATGCGCTTTTTCTTTAAGTCGCCTGCCGCTGTGTCGAAATAAATGGAGCGCAGCGTCCGCCTCGGCGCTTCGGGAGCCTCGCAAGCAAGCAGCCTCGACGCCATCACGAGCTTCAGCCCGGCGGCGCCGGCCTTGAGCTTAATTTCCAGTTCGCGGCCATTCCGCATGTCGCCGGATCCATCGTGAGGCTTGGGTCGGGAGTGGCATTTTCGCCGAACGTATGATTTATGTCAGGCCTTGAGCAAGCTTCGTTTGGAGCAAGTGGTTTCGAGCGCGCAGCGCAACATGCGTCGCCATCGGCGAGCGGTAATCGTTTAATACCATTTCCGGCTGATTAGTTCGCGTTGGCGATTTTTGGCCACCAGTGAAAGCCGGCGCGGCTCTTGATGACGTCGCGTTCGTTGGCGGGAGCACCGCATCTCTTGCCGATGATCTCGTCGAGTTCGTGGATTGTTTCGACATGCTTGTTGACGATGGGTTCGTCGACCAGGGCCCATAGGGTTTCCGCCGGCTGTAGTTCGGGCGTATAGGGCGGGAGAAAAACCAGCCTTACGCCCTCTGGAATGTTCAGGCCCGCTTCGCCATGCCATCCGGCGTTGTCGAGGACGAGAACGATGGTTCTATGAAGGCCGGCGCCGGCCTCGCGTGCGAAGGTTTTGAGCAGCGCCTCGAAGAACGGCTTCG
>JBAWEN010000279.1:0-3633 GCA_049591215.1 Methylocystis sp.
ATGGAGGATAGTCCAAGTCACAAAGACAAATATCTATGGTTTTTGGCGTTGTATGATGCGGTAGAGAATGAAAGGGAGCTTGTTCCGCAGGTCGTTATTGATAGATTTTTGCGTGATGGAATTCTAAAGAAAAACTGACACCGCAATGGCATGGGAGATTTAACAGATTGGCGTTTATGCGATAATCAAGACTTTCACATAGGAACAATATAATTTTAAACTTCAATAGATTGTATCACACAAACGAGACTTGTAAAAATACGGTGTCGTTTGGCGATCGAGTCATGCTGATAGAAACGTCTCCCTCGCGTCGAACGTGGAAATTCAATCCGACCCTCTACCCGAACCGCGCCCCGGTTGCGGCAAGCCCGCGCCTCGGCTAGCATCCCACGCGCCACTCCCTTAAGGGTTGCGCGCCGCGGCCCAGCGGCGATTCCCCTCGTCAGCAGCGTGTTGTCCCAAGCCGATGTCCTCCCTTCCGTCCTTCGCCTCCGATGCGCTGGCTTTCGCGCTGGCCTATCTGCTCGGCTCGATTCCCTTCGGCCTCCTGCTCACGCGCGGCGCGGGCGCGGGCGATATTCGCTCGATCGGCTCCGGCAATATCGGGGCGACCAACGTATTGCGCACCGGTCGTAAGGATCTCGCGGCGGCGACCTTGGCTCTGGACGCGCTCAAGGGCGCTCTCGCGGTGGTTCTCGGGGGCTGGCTCGCCCCCGGCGCCGCGATGGTCGCGGCTCTCGGCGCGTTTTTCGGCCATATCGCGCCGGTATGGCTGCGGTTTCGCGGCGGCAAGGGGGTCGCGGTCTTTATCGGCGCGCTGCTCGCGCTTCACTGGCCGACCGGCCTGATCGTCTGCGCCGTGTGGCTGGCCGCCGCCTATCTGTGGCGATTCTCGTCGCTTTCGGCCTTGCTCGCCTCGGCGTCCGCGCCCTTTGTTCTCTGGGGTTTCGGCCATGGCGATCAGGCGCCGGCCATCGCGCTGATGGCGGCTTTGCTGTGGTGGAAACACAGAGAAAATATCGCGCGGCTGATCTCCGGGACGGAGAGCCGCATCGGGCAAGAGACATGACGTCGCCGGGCGAATCCGCGAGCCGTCTGTCCGATGGGCAATTGCTCGACTGGTTGCGCCTGATCAGAAGCGAGAACATCGGTCCACGCACTTTCCGCGAATTGGTCAACCGTTACGGCGGCGCCTCGGCGGCGCTGGAGGCGTTGCCGGAGCTTGTCGCGCGCTCGCAAAAGGGGCGCGCGATACGCATCGCGGACCGCGACGAAGCGCTGCGCGAGATCGAGGCGTCGCGGGCGATGGGCGTGCGCTTCATCGTCACCAGCGACCCCGAATATCCGCCGCTGCTGCGGGAGATCGACAGCGCGCCGCCGCTGCTGATGATTCGCGGCGACGCGCGCGCGCTCGCCAGACCCTGCGTCGCGATCGTCGGTTCGCGCAACGCCTCGGCCTCGGGACTGGCCTTCACCGAGCGTCTGGCGCGCGGCCTCGCGCGCGAGGATTATGTGATCGTCTCGGGCCTTGCGCGCGGCGTCGACACCGCGGCCCATCGCGCCTGCGTCGAAAGCGGAACGGCCGCGGTTCTCGCCGGCGGCCATGCGCGGCCTTACCCTTCCGAAAACGCGCCTTTGCTCGAAAAAATCGTCCAGTCCGGCGGCGCCGTGATCTCCGAAATGCCGCTGGAATGGGAGCCGCGCGGCCGCGATTTTCCGCGCCGCAACCGTATCGTCTCGGGCCTCGCCCTCGGCACGGTCGTCGTTGAGGCGGCGCGTCGATCGGGCTCGCTGATCACGGCCCGTTTCGCGGCGGAGCAGGGGCGCGAGGTTTTCGCCGTGCCGGGCTCGCCGCAAGATCCACGCGCCGAGGGAACCAACGACCTTTTGCGCGAAGGCGCGACGCTCTGCGCCTGTGTCGAGGATGTGACGCGCGTTCTCCAGGCGCGGCGCACGGGGCCTTCGCCCGGCGCGGATCTGTTCGGCGAGTCCGCGCCATCGGTCGAGGAAGAGCCGCTGTTCGACGAGCTGGATCTGTTTTCCTTTCGCGAAGCTCCCGCGCCGCCGCCGCGCGCGGCCCCCGCCGAGGCCCGGTTCGTTTCGCCACCGTCGATCCCGCGATTCGCCCAGAGCGAGGGGCCGGCCGCGAACGCCCGCGACCTCGTGTTGGCGCTTCTCTCGCCGGCGCCGGTCGCGATCGACGAACTCATTCGCGCGGTCGGCCTTCCCGCGCGCGACGTGCAAACCGCGCTGCTCGATCTCGATCTCGAAGGCCGGCTGGAGCGCCACGGAGCGGCGCTGGTTTCGCTGCTCGTCGAGAAGCCCGGGACTGAATAAAATTAATCCGTCATCTCTCCCGCGCGATCTCGCGGGTGTCATTTTCCCTAGCGTAGATTTGCGCCTCGACCCGCGCGAGATTGAGGAAATAGGCGAGCATGGGCAATCGCGCCTTGCCGGCGAGTCCCGCCAGTTCCGCTGTCATTTCGGCGATATATGCCGCGAGCGCGGCGGCGTCTTCAGCGGGAGAGGATCGCTGTTCGGGGTTGCGCCGCGTCAGGCTTTGTTTTGGCGTCGTCCGAGAAATTCCGTCCATAAAATCGTCTCCCCGGCACGATTTTCGAGGCCCGCCGTATAAGCTGCATTCACGATCGCATCTACAACCTTAGATTGTCAATCCGCGCAATCGTCTATCAGGGTTGTATTTTCGCGCCTATCAATCCGCCGTGGCGGCGAGCCGCGCGAGCCGGTCGAGCGCGCCCTGCAAAATATAGGCGGCGGCCATCCGGTCGACGACCTCGGCGCGCTTGGCGCGCGAAACATCCTGTGAAATCAATTCCCTCGTAACCGCGGCGGTGGACAGTCGCTCGTCCCAGTAGACATGCGGCACGGGCGACAGCTTCGAAAGATTTCGCATGAAGGCCCGCGTCGCCTGGACGCGCGGGCCGTCGGAGCCGTCCATATTGAGTGGCAGGCCGATCACGAGAGCCGCAATATCAAATTCTTTCAAGCGCTTAATCAAAGTATCCGCGTCGGCGGAAAACTTCACCCGCCTTATCGTGTCGAGCGGCGAGGCGAGCCGCCGCTCCACGTCCGACAGCGCGAGACCTATTGTTTTCGTTCCAAGATCCAGCCCCATCAGCCGGCCCTTTTTGGGCAGCTGGGCGGCGAGTTCCTCGATCGTCGTCTGTCCATTTATCATCATAAAGCGCTACCATGCGCCAAGGCCCGCGCAAAATCACTCGGCTCGGCCCTTCGGCCTTTCGCGTCGAGATCGGCGAGAGTATAGTTCGTTTCTGACCGCCAACCCAAATTTCACCGCGCATTTTCGCGCATCCACGCGCGGCGCGACGCATATTTTGCTCACCCACGGGCATGACGACCACATCGGCGACACGGTCCGGATCGCCGAGGAGACCGGCGCCGAGATTGTCGCCAATTGCGACCTATGCGTGTGACTGGAAGGGCAGGGCGCCAAGAAAATAAATCCGGGCAACACCGTCGGCAAAATCCCCCGCGGAAATTTTTCGGTCAGCATCACCGACGCCCGCCATTCCGCCAGCACGATCGTGGACGGCGCGCCGGTCTATCTCGGGCCGGCCAACGGGCTCGTCATTGAGAGCGCCGAGGCGCCGA
>JBAWEN010000280.1:0-5773 GCA_049591215.1 Methylocystis sp.
CTCTCGCGCCGAGCGCGGTCAAGGACGCGGCCTTGCGCGCGGCGGCGCGTGAAATCCGCCTCGCCAGCGCCGCGATTCTCAAAGCCAATGCGCTGGATGTCGAAACGGCGCGCGCCGCCGGCGCGCCGCCCGCCGCGCTCGACCGGCTGACGCTCGATCCAAAACGCATCGAGGCGATGGCGCGCGGCGTCGAGGAGATCGCCGATCTGCCCGATCCCGTGGGCCGCGTGCTGGCGGTGTTCGAGCGCCCCAATGGGTTGCGCATCGAGCGCGTAACGACCCCGCTCGGCGTCATCGGCGTGATCTACGAGAGCCGGCCCAATGTGACGGCGGACGCCGGCGCGCTGTGTCTCAAGTCAGGCAACGCCACGATCTTGCGTGGCGGCTCCGACAGTTTGCGCTCGTCGGCCGTCATTCACCGCTGTCTCGTCGCGGGGCTCGAATCCGCTGGCTTGCCGGCGGAAGCAATCGCCCTTGTGCCCGTGAGCGACCGCGCGGCCGTGGGAGCGATGCTCACGGGTCTCGATGGCGCCATCGACGTGATTGTGCCGCGCGGCGGAAAGAGCCTCGTCGCGCGCGTGCAGCACGAGGCGCGCGTGCCGGTGTTCGCCCATCTCGAAGGCATCGTGCATGTCTATGTGCATGGCGCGGCCGAACTCGAAATGGCCAAAAACATCGTGCTCAACGCCAAAATGCGGCGCACGGGCGTCTGCGGCGCGGCGGAGACGCTGCTGGTCGACCGCGCTTGCGCCGCGACGCATTTGGCGCCGCTTGTCGACATGCTGCTCGCGGCGGGCTGCGCGCTGCGCGGAGACGCGGCGACGCTGGCCGCCGATCCGCGCGTGACGCCGGCGAGCGAAGAAGACTGGGACACGGAATATCTCGACGCCATCATCGCCGTGCGCGTCGTCGACGGGCTCGACGACGCCATGACGCATATAGCGACGCATGGCTCGCATCACACCGACTGCATCGTGACGCGGGACGAGGCGGCGGCGGCGCGTTTTCTCGCCGAGGTCGATTCGGCGATTGTCGTCCACAACGCCTCGACGCAATTCGCCGATGGCGGCGAATTTGGTTTTGGCGGCGAAATCGGCATAGCCACCGGCAAGATGCACGCGCGCGGACCGGTCGGCGTCGAGCAGCTTACTTCGTTCAAATATCGCGTGCATGGCGAGGGGCAGACGCGCCCGTGAACCCGCCTCCGGCATGATCCCACGTCTTCCGCCTCACGCGTCCGGCATGCGCATCGGCCTGTTCGGCGGCTCCTTCGATCCGCCGCATGAGGGCCATGTGCTGGTCTCGCGCGTCGCGCTAACGCGGCTGGGGCTCGACCGGCTGTGGTGGCTGGTCACCCCCGGCAATCCGCTTAAGGACGCCAAGGAGTTGCCGTCGCTGGAGGCCCGCATCGCCGCCTGTCGGAAGTTGGCGATTGATCCGCGCGTCGTCGTGACCGGCGTCGAGGCGCAAATTCGCACGCGCTTCACCTACGACACTCTCCGTTACCTGCGTTCGCGCTGTCCCGGCGCGCGCTTCGTCTGGATCATGGGCGCGGATAATCTGTTGCATTTCCACCGCTGGCGCCATTGGCGCGAGATCGCCCGGCTGGTTCCGATCGCGGTTATCGACCGGCCTGGCGCGACCTGGAGCAGTTCCGGCGCGAAAGCCGCGCAGGCATTCGCCAAATGGCGACTTCCAGAGAAGGACGCGCGCCTCCTGGCCGGGCTGCGCCCGCCAGCCTTCGTCTATCTACACGACAGGCGCGCCTTTCAGTCCTCGACGGCGCTGCGCGCCGCGCGCAAGGATCGATGATCAGCTACGCTTGCGCCGCGTCCACGCCAGAAAGGCGGCGAGGCCGATCATCGGGATGATCACCAGCACCATCACCCAGGTCGAGGTCTCGCTATAGGGATGCGTGTCGTAATAATCGTTGGAGACCGCCTGAGTGTATGGGTTGCGAAAGAAGAACACCACGAACACCCATAGGGCCATGATGCCGGCGGTCAGGAAGTAAAGCCCGCGCGGCACGCGATATCGCGGCGGCTTGTTCGGCTGTTCGTCGGTCATGGCGCGGATCCTTGGCTCTGGCGACGCGCTGGTCTTCCGGACGCGTCTCGAATGGGTTGGCTCCCGCGATAACATAGTGGATGCGCGCGCATTGCAAACCACCAATTTCCGCCCCTTCCCGGGCATTACGAAACAGAGCTAACTATCCTTCCAAGGCGCAAGGCGTGGCTCCGGGCGATTTTCACCGCCGCCCCTGGCCATGGCCGCCCCATGCCATTCGCGCGCGTGGTCGCGCCCTACGTCGCCGAACCGCGCAAATCATATGCGTCGGCGCCTTCGACCTTCACGCTCACGATATCGCCGGCGCGCAATGGTCTGCGCGACGAAATGTGAACGGCGCCGTCGACGCCGGGCGCATCGGCCTTGCCGCGGCCCTTGGCGGGGTCGCTGGCCCCGCCGCCGGGCTCGTCGACGATGACCTGTATGCGCTGGCCGATTTTCTGCTTGAGCAGTCTGGCGCTGATCGCCTGCTGGCGTTCCATTAGGCGTTTCCAGCGGCTTTCCTTCACCTCCTCGGGAACGGGCGCGAGCCCGAGATCATTAGCCGGGGCGCCCGCGACGGCTTCGTATTTGAAGGCGCCGGCGCGGTCGATCCGCGCTTCTTCCAGCCAGTCGAGGAGATAGGCGAAATCCTCCTCCGTCTCGCCGGGAAAGCCGACAATGAAGGTCGAGCGCAGCGTGAGATCAGGAACGAGTCGGCGCCAATTCCGAATGCGCTCCAACGTCTTCTCGTCATTGGCGGGGCGTTTCATGGCCTTCAACACCGAAGGCGCCGCGTGCTGAAAGGGAATGTCGAGATAGGGTAGAATTTTGCCTTCCGCCATCAGCGGCAGCACCTCGTCGACGTGTGGATAGGGGTAGACGTAATGCAGCCGCACCCAGACGCCGAACTCGCCGAGTTCGCGAGCGAGATCGACGAACCGCGCGCGCACGGCGCGGTCCTGGTATTCGCTTTCGGCGTAACGCAGATCGCGGCCGTAGGCGCTAGTGTCCTGCGAGATCACCAGCAATTCCTTCACGCCCGCGCGCACCAGTTTTTCGGCCTCGCGCAGAACCTCCGCGGCGGAGCGCGAGCGCAACGGCCCGCGCAAATGCGGGATGATGCAGAAGGAGCAACTGTTGTCGCAGCCCTCCGAGATTTTCAGATAGGCATAATGACGCGGCGTGAGCCTGACGCCCTGCTCCGGGACGAGATCGAAGAAGGGGTCATGCGGCGCGGGAGCCGCCGCGCGCACGGCCTCGAGGACGCTCTCGTAATCCTGTGGTCGCGTGACCGCCAATACGCCGGGAAACCTCGCCAATATGTTTTCGGGCTCCGCGCCCATGCAGCCGGTCACCACCACCTTGCCGTTTTCGCCCAAGGCGGCGCCGATCGCCTCCAGCGACTCGGCCTTGGCGCTGTCGAGAAAGCCGAAGGTGTTGACCACGACCACATCGGCGCCGGCGTGGCCGCGCGAAAATTCGTACCCTTCCGCGCGCAGCCGCGTGATGATCCGCTCGCTGTCGACCAGAGCCTTGGGGCAGCCGAGCGACACGAAGGAAACACGCGGCGCGGCGGCGACGGCGGATTTGGTCAAGTTATCGTTGGGATTTTCGCGCATGGCGTGGCTTGCCACGCCCGGGCGCGATTGGCAATCGGGCAGTCGGCTAGGACGCTGAGACGGAAACCGGAGGCTTGGCCTTGGATCCGTCGCGCGGCGCGAGATCCGCGGCCATCAAGGCGCCAGCTAGGGAATAAAGCGCCACGATAATTAGAATAACAATCTTTATCAACGCTTTACCCTCCGAATTGACAAGCGGTCGCATCGCCTCGGCCTCGAACGCGGCGCCAGCGGCGCCCGTCCGCATTAATAGAATTGAAGGCTTAACAAATCTTAGCTTTTCGGAGCTTGTCGCGGCCCACGAGCGGTCGAGAGCGAGAGCAACTGACGTAATAACGCCTAAAAACAGCAACCTAACGAGCGAGGCGACATGAGGCGCCGTTCAGACAAAAAAATGCGCTCCCCTCACCCTAGGATTATGTATAGAAATTCGCGTCGCGGAAACGCGGGCGAGCACTCGCCGGGATAAAGCCCCGCCAACGGGGCGTCCATTGGATAAAGGGCTCGAGGACGAGCCGCGCGCCAAGCGTCGCGTCGCACGCCGCGTTGTCACAACCTCGCCTTTCGCGGCGTCAACAAGGCCGGAACATTTGCCGTCATCCATCATTCTCGGTACGGGCGCATATGCGCCGTTGAAAATTCTGACCAACGCCGATCTGGAAAAAATAGTGGCGACGAATGGCCCCTGGATCGTCAGCCGCACCGGCATCAAGGAGCGCCACATAGCCGGGGAGGGCGAGACCACGTCGGACATGGCGGCCGCCGCCGCGCGGCGCGCGCTCGAATTCGCCGGGGTCGACGCCAGCGAGGTCGATCTCATCATTGTCGCCACCGTGACCGGCGACACGCCCACGCCCTCCTGCGCGGCTTTCGTGCAGGCCAAGATCGGCGCCTTGAACGCCTTCGCCTTCGATGTTTCGGCAGCCTGCGCCGGCTCGCTGTACGGCCTCGTCATCGCCGACCAGTTCATCCGCAACGGAATGGCGCGGCGCGTGCTGGTGATCGGCGCGGAAACCTTGAGCCGGGTGGTGGACTGGACCAATCGCGAGACCTGCGTGCTGTTCGGCGACGCCGCCGGCGCGATGCTGCTCTGCGCCAGCGAAGCGCCAAGGCGCGGCGTGCTCGCGGCGAAACTGAGAACCGACGGCTCCATGACCGAAATTCTGGGGATCTTCGGCGGCGGCAGCCGTCGCCCGTTTTCGCAAGAGATGCTGACGGACAACGGCCACAAGATCAAAATGCGCGGACGCGAGGTCTATAAGGCGGCCACGCGGCTGCTGCCGGAGGTCGTGCGGGAGGCGCTGGAACAGGCCGGGCTGGAAGCCGCCGACGTGACCCATGTTATCGCGCATCAGGCCAATCTTCGCATCATCGAATCCGCGATGGAGACGCTCGGCGTTCCGCTCGAAAAATGCTGGATCAACATCGACCGCTACGGCAACACCTCGAGCGCCTCGATGCCGATCACGCTGGACGAGGCCAACCGGGCCGGACGGTTGAAGCAAGGCGACGTGATCGCGATGATGGCCATCGGCGCCGGAATGACCTGGGGCAGCGCGATTTTGCGTTGGTGAGCGCGCGGAGCGTCACCGATTCTGAAACTTTGGACGTCGCTTCTCGATGAATGCGGACATGCCTTCCTTTTGATCCTTGGTCGCGAACAGCGCATAGAAAGCGCGGCGCTCGAATCTCACGCCTTCCGCCAGCGTCGTCTCGAAGGCGCGATTGATCGCGTCCTTGGCGGTCAACACGGCCGGCCGCGACATGCTCGCGATGGTCCGCGCGGTCTTGATCGCCTCGGGCAGCAAATCCGAGGCGGGCAGGATGCGCGACACCAGTCCCGCCCGTTCGGCTTCCTCGGCGCCCATGAAGCGGCCGGTGAGGCAAAGCTCCATCGCCTTGGCCTTGCCGATGGCGCGGGTCAGACGCTGCGTGCCGCCGGCGCCGGGAATGACGCCAAGCTTGATCTCGGGCTGACCGAATTGCGCATTGTCCGCCGCCAGAATGAAATCGCACATCATCGCCAGTTCGCAGCCGCCGCCGAGCGCGTAGCCGGAAACCGCCGCGACAATGGGCTTGCGGATTTTCGGCAACAGGTCCCACAG
>JBAWEN010000281.1:0-3383 GCA_049591215.1 Methylocystis sp.
GCGTTCCGATCGGCGCCGCCGCCGAGGCGACCGCCTATACGGGCGAGAAGAGCGAGGGGTCCGAAGCCTCGCCGATTTCCCAACCCGCGCCGGACGCCAAGCCGCTGCGCGCGGCCGCCCACAAGCACGCCAAACACGCGAGGGCGGCGGCGCCCGAAGCGAGCGATGCGCCGCCTCTGGCGAAAACCCATGTCGCCAAGGCCAGGGGCAAAGTAAAGGCGGCCGCGCTCGAAACGAAAAAGCCTCACAAGAAGACCGAGGCCAAGCCGCATAAGGAGCACGCCGAAAAGCAGCAAAAGGGCAAGGCCCACGCCGCCAAGACCAGAGACGCGGGCGCGGGCGACGCCGGCCAATGAGCGATCAGGACACAACGACGCAGGACGGAAGCCGGACCGCGCGGCGTCCGCCGCCGCCGCTGCCCCTCACGGTGCTGACGGGGTTTTTGGGCGCCGGCAAGACGACGCTGCTCAATCGTCTGCTGGCCGCGCCCGAACTCGCCGACACGCTCGTGTTGATCAATGAATTTGGCGATGTCGGGCTCGATCATCTGTTCGTCGAGAAAATCGACGGCGACATGATCGTGATGAGTTCGGGCTGCGTCTGCTGCACCATTCGCGGCGATCTCGTCGCCACGCTAGAGGATCTGCTGAAGAAGCGCGACAATGGCCGTATCGCGCCGTTCCGCCGCGTCGTGCTGGAGACCACCGGCCTCGCCGACCCCGCGCCGGTGCTGCACGCGATCATGTATCATCCCTATCTGATGTTGCGCTACCGGCTCGATGGGGTCGTGACGCTGGTCGACGCGATCAACGGCGAGGCGACGCTCGACGCGCATGAGGAGGCGGTCAAACAGGCGGCGGTCGCCGACCGGCTGGTCATCGCCAAGACCGATCTGCCCGAGGGCGCGGCGCGTTTTCCCAGCCTATTGGCGCGTCTGAAACGTCTCAACCCGAGCGCGAAGATTCTGATCGGCGCGAAGGGCGAGGCGACGCCCGAGGCGATCCTCGATTGCGGTCTTTACGACGCGGAGGGCAAGAACCCGCGCCTCGCGCAATGGCTGGGCGCGCAAGAAGTCGAAGCCGCGCACGAGGACGGCCACGACCACGATCACCACCACGCCCCCGCGGACGCGAACCGCCACGACGCCCATATCCGCGCCTTCTGCCTCGCCAGCGAAACGCCGCTCGCGCCCGGCGCCTTCGAGATGTTTCTCGATCTGCTGCGCCAGGCGCACGGCCCCAGACTGCTCCGCGTAAAAGGCGTCGTCGCGCTCTCCGACGATCCGGCTCGGCCGGTGGTGATTCACGGGGTGCAGCATGTGTTTCATCCGCCGCATCGGCTGAGCGCCTGGCCCGACGCGGACCATCGCACCCGCATCGTGTTCATCGTGAAGGATTTGGAGGAGCGGTTCGTCACCGGTCTATACGACGCCTTCGCCGGGACGCCCGCGCTGGACGCGCCGGACGCCAGCGCGCTGACGGATAATCCGCTCGCGCCAAGGCCCGGCGGCCTATTGGGGTGATCCTGTCGACGCCCGCTCGCGCGCGACCTCGCGCCAGCCGATGTCGCGCCGGCAAAAGCCGCCGGGCCAGTCGATGAGGTCGACGGCGGCATAAGCCAGGGTCTGGGCCTCCACGACCGTGTCGGCCAGCGCGGTGACGTTGAGCACGCGCCCGCCGGCGGCCAGAAGCCTTCCTTCGATCAGTTTCGTGCCCGCATGGGTGACGATGACGTTTTCCGCCGCCTCGGCCCGCTCGATTTCACGAATTTGCGTGCCGACGATCGGCGTCGCCGGATAGTTTTTCGCCGCCAGAACCACGGTCAGCGCCGCGCGCTTCGAGAACCGCGGCGCGCGTTCGGGCAGGGCGCCGCGCGCCGCCGCCAGCATCAGTTCGAGCAGATCGTCCTCCAGACGCGGCAAGATCACTTGCGCCTCGGGGTCGCCGAGGCGGGCGTTATATTCGATCAGCTTCGGCCCTTCCGCCGTCAGCATCAGGCCGGCATAGAGAACGCCGCGATAGGGCGCGCCCAATTCCCGCATCGCCCGCAGCGTCGGCTCGACGATGGTCTTTGTCACGAGCGCCTCCAGCGCCGGGGTCAGCGCGCTGGCCGGCGAATAGGCGCCCATGCCGCCGGTGTTGGGGCCGATGTCGCCTTCGCCGACGCGCTTGTGATCCTGCGCGGTCGAAAAACTCAGCGCCCTTTCGCCGTCGCAGAGCGCGAAGAACGAGACTTCCTCGCCCCGCAAGAATTCCTCGATCACCACTTCCGAGCCGGAACGCCCGAAACTCCCGGCGAACATCGCGCGAATGGCCCGCTCGGCCTCGTCCAGGTTTTGCGCGACGACGACGCCCTTGCCGGCGGCGAGTCCGTCGGCTTTGACCACGATAGGCGCGCCTTTTTCCCGCGCGAAAACCAGCGCCGCCGCCTCATTGTCGAAGCGGCCATAGTCGGCGGTGGGAATGTGGTTGGCGCGGCACAAATCCTTGGTGAAGCCCTTGGAGCCTTCCAGCCGCGCGGCCGCCCGGGTTGGCCCGAAGACGAGAATGTCTTTCGCCGCGAGGTCGTCGGCGATGCCGGCGATGAGCGGCTGCTCGGGTCCCACGACGACGAGACCGACGCCGTTTTGGCGGCAAAATTCGACGACCGAGCGATGATCGGCGACATCGAGGTCGACCAGTTCGCCGCGCCGCGCGACGCCCGGATTGCCGGGCGCGACGAACAATCGTCCGAGCCTGGGGCTACGGGCCAATGCATTGGCTATGGCGTGCTCGCGTCCACCCGATCCGATCAGAAGAATATTCATGCAAGCCTCGATGCCAAACGCCCAAAGGCGGTCCACAGGAGGCTCGCCCTCGCGCCTCAATATATTTCGCTGGCCCCGAACACAACGCGGTATGACCGCGAAATCAGTACGCCCAGAATTCGCCGTGGCGAACCGCTTTCATTGCGGCGCTCAAGCATCTCAAGCGATCGCGATGTTTCCGGCGCTCGACATGCATTAAGGCTTAGCCGATCGCCGCGTAGACGCTGAAGCCGGCGACGAACAGCACCGTCGCCATGAGCAGCACGAATTCCACGCGAAGGGCGCTGGCGGGATAAGTCTCGTCGGCGGCGAGCAGCCGCCGCGTGCGCATGAAGCGCGACGCCGAGAGCACGATCAGCGCCACGCCGCCCAGGATCAGCGCGAGACCGCCATAGCGTCCGACCGCTCCCGAGAGTTTTTGCATCTGTATGGGATAGGGCGCCTCGGCGGCGAGGGTTCTGGCGATCGTGAGCAGGAAAAGATTGAACTTCTCGATGACGAAGCCCAGGGCGATGATGGCGATGCCGGTTCTCACCCAGGCCAGAAAGGTCCGCTCATTGGCGGCATGGTTGGCGTA
>JBAWEN010000282.1:0-3552 GCA_049591215.1 Methylocystis sp.
CGGGATGATGAGCGCACACATAGCGACCGACTTAGCGCCGGTGTCCTGAATGTCACTCGCGGCTTCGTCCGCGCGAATGAACTCGGGTGATAACATGTAACAACAGACAACAAGATATAGAAGCCCAAATGTTAATGACTTCTACATGTGGTGCATTTTTTCGTGGATAGCGGGGATAAGCCGGTCGACAGCGTCCCGGCAGGGTTGCTCCGCGTCGAGGATTACGCAAGCGGCGCCGGGGCGAAATTTTTTCAAATGGATTCGCGTGGCGGCGAGAGCCGGGCCGCTTTCGTCATGCGCGCCTTGACGCGGGGCGTCGCGGCGCCCTTAAAGGAGGGCGAGCCGCACGGACTATCGGCGGAAACAAGCGCTGTTCTCAGGAGAACTCTTCATGTCCTTTGTCATCCCGCGTCGCGCCCTCATCGTCGCGGCCCTCGCCCTGATCCCGGCCGCGGCCCTAGCGCATGGCCCCTCGCGCCAGAAAGTGGTCGAGAAGATCGAGATCGACGCGCCGCCCGCGAAGGTCTGGGCGATCGTCGGTAATTTCGGCGATCTCTCCTGGCTGCCGGGCGTCGCCAAGACGGAAGGGACGGGCGGCAATACGCCGGATCAGGCCAAGCGCAAGATCACCCTCGCCAATGGCGGCGTGATCGAAGAGACGCTGACCAAATACGACGAAGCCGGCCTGTCGCTCTCCTATAAAATCGATTCCGTCGACGTGAAAATTTTTCCGGTCAATAACTATTCCTCGACAATCAGCGTCAAGGACGTGGGCGGCAAGACCGAGGTCGAGTGGAAGGGCGCGTTCTATCGCGGCTTCATGAACAATGACCCGCCGCCGGAACTCTCCGACGAAGCCTCGCTGAAGGCGGTGACGGATCTCTACAAGGCGGGCCTCGCCGCGCTGAAAGCCAAGGCTGAAGCCAAGTAATGCCTTGGTGTTCTTTGTGTTCTTGGTGGTTGATTATTTCACCACAAAGGGCACAAAGGACACAAAGAGCTAGGTAGGCAACACCATGTCGTCGCTTGCAGTGTTGCGCGCGATCGTGATCGCGGCGGTCTTGACGCCCGCCGCGGCGCTGGCGCATGGCGCGACGCCGCAAAAAATAGTCGAAACCATCGAGATCGCCGCGCCGCCGGCCAAGGTCTGGGCCGTGGTCGGCGATTTTCAGGACATGGGCTGGCTGCCCGGCGTCGTGAAGACGGAAGGCGAGGGCGGCGTCACGCCGGAAATCGCCAAGCGCAGGCTGTTCTTGGCCGGCGGCTCCGTGATCGACGAGCGCCTGGTGCAATATGACGACGCCGCCATGTCGCTGCGCTACATCATCGAACACGTCGATTTCACCGTTCTTCCGGTGGGCAATCTTTCGGCGACGCTAAAGGTCTCGCCGTCGCCCGCCGGCGGGGCCGTCGTCGAATGGAAAAGCCGCTTTTATCGCGCCTTTCCCGGCGGCAATCCGCCCGAGCAATATACCGACGAGGTGGCGATAAAGGCGGTGTCCGAGCTGTTCAAGAGCGGCCTCGCGGCGCTAAAGGCGCGGGTGGAGCGCGAATGAATCTTCGCGCTCTCGCGGTCGTGTTTCTCGCGCTGCCGCTGATCGTCCGAGCGGTTCGCGCCGACGAGGCCTTCATTCCGAATCAGTCGAGCGGCGATCTGACCATCGTCGATCTTGGCGCGATGACGCCCGGCGCCACGCTGCCGATTGGCGGCAAGCCGGCGGGGATCGCCGTGTGCCCGGACGGCGCGCGGGCCTATGTGACGAGTCCCGAGGGGCATTTCGTCTCGGTCATCGATACAAGGGCGCGGCGCGTCCTCAAGCGAATCGTTGTCGGCGGGCAGCCGTTTGGCGTCGCGGTTTCGCCCGATGGGCGCCGACTCTATGTCGCGGACATGAATGGGCGCGAGCTGCTGGAGATCGACCCCGACAGCGAGAAAACCCGGCGCGTCGAGATCGGAGCCATGCCCTCGGGCGTCGCCGCGACGCCGGACGGGCGGTTCGTGATCGCGGCGGCCCGCGACGACAACACCCTCGTCGTCATCGACGCCGAGACTTTCGCCCGCGTCGCGACCATCGCCGTGGGTCGGCACCCCTATGGCTTGACCATCGACGCGCGAGGGCGGCGCGCCTACACGGCGAATGTCGAATCGGACGACGTGAGCGTCGTCGATCTCGCCGAGCGCAAGCTTATCGCCACTGTGCCCGTGGGCAGTCATCCCTACGGCGTCGCCTTGGCCAATGGCCGCGCCTTCGTCGCCAATCAATACGCCGAAACCGTCAGCGTGTTCGACACGGCGACCCTCGCGCCGCTGGCGACGATCAAGGTCGGCGAATATCCCGAAAGCGTAGGCGTTAGCCGCGACGGCGGGACGATCTACGTGACCAACTGGTTTTCCAACGAACTCTGGTCGATCGACGCGCAGAGCTATAAAATCACCGGCAAAACGCCGACTGGCGACGGGCCTCGCGCGTTTGGGGCGTTCGTGCGGGCGGTCGATTAGGCGCCCGCGCCTCTGGACATTGGCCCCCCCAGACGCGATAAGAGCGCTGAACTCACGGGACGCGAGGCGCATGTCTTATTTTGTTCGACTGTTCACCTGGTGGAATCAGGCCACGCTCAGCACGGGACTGTGGACGCTGTGTTATGGCGAGCGCGTCGGCGAGGACGAATTCGGCAATGTCTATTACCGCACGCGTGGCGGCAAGATCGACCCGGCGCTCGGATTCGAGCGCCGCTGGGTGATCTATAAGGGCCTCGCCGAAGGCTCCAATACACCCACGGGCTGGTATGGCTGGCTGCATCACACCTTCGACACGCCGCCCACCGAGGAATCATACACGCCCAAGGAGTGGGAGCTGCCGTTCCAGGAAAACATGACCGGCACGCCCTTGGCCTACCGTCCGCCGGGCTCCATACTGGCCGCCGGCCAGCGCCCGGCCGCGAGCGGCGATTACGACGCTTGGCGCCCCGAGGGTTGAGGCCTTCTTCCGACGATCATGGAATCGCCTTTGTCGCGTGTTTCCTATGCGCGGGAGCCTATTGTTTTCTCGCGGAGGAAGCGGCGCGGTGACCCGAATGTTTTTGCGATCTGATCTCTTCGTTTCCTGGCGCGGCGCGGCCTTCGGCGCGGCGTTCGCGTCGCTCGCCGCTTTTCCGGCCGCCGCCGATCCGATTCGCCATCCGACGGCCATCTTCGCCGGGCTGGACAAGACAACGGGCCGCATCATCAATTTCGACATCGCCATCGACGAGACCGTGCAGTTCGGCGCGCTCCAGGTGACGCCGCGCGTCTGCAACACGCGGCCGCAGACGGAGGCGCCGCAAACGACGAGCTTCGTCGAGGTGGACGAGCAACTGGCGAAGCCGGATCAAAAGCACGTCCAGGGCGTCGCGGTCAGGACCGACGCCAAGCCCGAGGCCAAGAGGATTTTCTCCGGCTGGATGTTCGCGGCGAGCCCCGGCCTGCATGGCGTCGATCATCCCGTCTATGATGTCTGGCTGAAGGACTGCAAGGGCGGCAAGGAAGTGGTGGCCTCTCCCGCGCCCGGAACC
>JBAWEN010000283.1:0-1608 GCA_049591215.1 Methylocystis sp.
CACATGCACTTGCGGATGGCGCAGCAGCACGTCGGTGATTTTCTTCATCTCGTCGAAGCCATAGGCCGCGCCCGACGGGTTGGAGGGCGAGTTGAGCACCAGCCATTTGGTCCTTGGCGTGATCGCCCGTTCCAAAACCTCCGGCTGAAGCTTGAAACCATCCTCCATGCGCGTCTTGACCGTAACGGCGGTCCCGCCGCAGATCGCGACCATTTCAGGGTAGCTGACCCAATAGGGCGCGGGAACGACGACTTCGTCGCCGGGGTTGAGCGTCGCCAGAAACGCGTTGAACAGAATGTGCTTGCCGCCCGTCGCGACGATCGTGTCCGACGCCTTGTAGTCGAGGCCGTTTTCGCGCTTGAACTTCTTGGCCACGGCCTCCCGCAGCGGCGGGATGCCGAGCACGGGCGTATAGCGCGTCTCGCCGCGATCGATCGCCGCTTTCGCCGCATCGCAAATATGCTTTGGCGTATCGAAATCCGGCTCGCCGACCGAGAGGCTGATGACCTCCCTGCCCTGCGCCTTCAGATCGCGCGCCTTCTGCGTCACCGCGATCGTGGCGGAGGGCTTTACGCGCGACAGGGCGTTGGCGAGAAAGGTCATGTCGAAGATCTCCGAGTGTGTCGGGCGGCGCCTCCGCCGAATGTCGTGGCCAGCCTCTTTATGTGCGCCGCACATAGCTGAGCCGGAACATAAAAGCCCAGCGCGCCCGGAGCAATGAAAATCCGTCGCTCCACCGCCGTCGGCGGCGCCTATGATTTACGCGAAAGCGCTCCATTTGCTTGGGCATCGCCGCCAAGGCGGACCGCTCCGCCGCGGCCGGTGATTGCGCACCGCGGCGTCAGCGGATGGTTGGCTTGGCCGCGAATCATCAATTTTTAGGCTGTTTGTTAGAAAAAGTTAAACAAGAATTAAAATTTGAACTCCTATGCAACTTTCTTTGCGCTCGCGTGTTTATGAACATAAGAAGCCGACGCTGGCATCGGGACTCGGCGCGCGAACTAAAGCGCGAGGGCGGGAGAGTGGCGGACGGCTAGAATGGATCGCCAGGGGGTAGTTATGTCGCTCGCGGACAAGTTCGAAAATCAGATGGAGCCAGCTTTCACGCGGAGTTTCGACCCGGAGAGCGCGCGCAGACAATTGCGGATGTCGATCATGCTGGTTGTCGCCATGGGTTTTGCCGCTTTCGTGTTGGGCTTCGCCTCGCCGATCGACGCGCAAAAGCCCTTGAAGCAGTCGACCGCGAATCACGATTCCGGCTTTTCGGGCCGTCTGGTCTCGATCGGAGATAAATAAGAACGCCCCGACATAGTGGAGGGCTTCCGCGAAACGATTCGGCTCCCCTAGACGAGCGCCCGCGCCGGAGTAACGCTCCGGCGCGGGTTTTCCGTTTTCTACTTCCCGGTCGTTCCCGTCGGGGGCGCCGGCATCATCCCCGGCATCGCATGGTGGTCGTGATCATGCGGGGCGGGCGCTGGGGGCGCTCCGGCGGGGCCGGCGGTATCCTTGTTATGGGCCTTTTCCCATCTCGCTTGCGCGTCCGCATCGTGGGCGTGAGCGGCGTCGGGGGCTTCGATCGCCGCGTCGATGACGACATCGCCGGCCTTC
>JBAWEN010000284.1:0-5836 GCA_049591215.1 Methylocystis sp.
CATGGGCCGCATCCATATTGAAGGCGAGAATAGGCCCTTTTTCGCGAGCCCGCCCATAAATGCGCACGCCCTCGATTTCCGCCAGCCGCTCATGCGCATAGGCGGTTAGATCGGCCTCATGGGCGCGGATCGCCGGGCGGCCAAGGCCGTCCATGTACTCGAGCGCGGCGCCGAGCCCCACGGCCTGGGCGATCGGCGGCGTGCCGGCCTCGAACCGCTGCGGCGGCGTGTTGTAGGTGACGCTCTCGCGCGTGACGGTTTCGATCATCTCGCCGCCGCCGCAAAATGGCGGCAGGTTTTCGAGCCATTTGCTCTTGCCGTATAGGGCGCCGATGCCGGTCGGCCCATAAAGCTTATGGCCGGTCACGACGTAAAAATCGCAATCGAGCGCTTGCACGTCGACGTCGAGATGCACCGCGCCCTGCGAACCGTCGACCAGCACGGGAACGCCATGCGCATGGGCGATGCGCGCGACTTCCTTGATCGGCGTCGGCGCCGCGACGACATTCGACATATGCGTCAGCGCGACGATCTTGGTGCGCTTGGTGATCAGTTTTTCGAACGCGTCGAGCGAGAAATTGCCGTCGTCGTCGACCTCGATCCATTTCAGAACGGCGCCCTTGCGCTCGCGCAGGAAATGCCAGGGCACGATGTTGGAGTGATGCTCCATCACCGACAGAATGATCTCGTCGCCCTCGCCTATGTGCGCGAGGCCGTATGAGGCGGCGACGAGGTTGATCGCCTCCGTCGCCGAGCGCGTGAAGACGATTTCGTCGACGGAGCCCGCGTTGAGGAAGCGCCGCGTGCTTTCGCGCGCAGCCTCGAAGCCTTCGGTCGCGGCGTTGGCGAGGTAATGCAATCCGCGATGCACATTGGCGTATTCGTGCTCGTAGAAATGCGTCAGCCGCTCGATCACCTGTCGCGGCTTTTGCGCCGAAGCGGCGTTGTCGAGGTAAACGAGTTCCTTGCCGTAGGGGCGCTCGGCGAGGATCGGAAAATCGCGGCGGATCGCCTCCACGTCGAAGACAGGCGCCGCTTTCGAGGCGTCGAACGGTTGATTCATCACAAAGCCTCCCGCATCCGCAGCCATGCCGCGACGCGCGCCGCCAGCGCATCCCGCGTCGCTTCGTCCTTGACGCGCTCCAGCGCCTCATTGGCGAAGCCTTCGATCAGCAGCGCCTCCGCCTGTGGCTTTGGGACGCCGCGCGCTTCGAGATAGAATAGTTGGTCGGCGTCGAGCCGCCCGCAAGTGGCGCCATGGCCGCAGACCACGTCGTCGGCGAAGATCTCCAACTCCGGCTTGTTGTTCATGCTTGCGCCGTCCGCCAGCAACAACGACTTCGACTGCATCGCGCCGTCGGTCGTTTGCGCGAGCGGCGCCACGCTGACCTTGCCTTGAAACACGCCCGTCGCGGACTCGTCGACGATGTGACGGAAAAACTCGCGGCTCTTGCCGCCGGGGCTTTCGTGCCTGATGACCAGCGTCGTATCGGCGTGATCGCGCCCGCGCAGCAGGCTCGCGCCATTGAACGACACATCGGCGTTCGCGCCGCTGAGCGTCGCGAAAATCTGCCGGCGCAGCAGGCCGCCGCCCTCGATGAGGCAAAAGGAGTTCAACGCGCTGTTTTCTCCCAGCGTCGCCAGCAGCGAGACGACGCGCACGGCGTCCTCGGTCTGCGGCGCGATCGTCGCGACATGATCGAGCTTCGCGCCATCGCCGACGACCATGACCAGCGCGTGATTCTCTTGCGAGCCGGAGCGCTCCAGCGGCGTGTAGCTCTCCAGCAGCGTGGCGCGGGCGCCGGCGCCCAAAATCACCAGCGATCGCGTATAGACCGATTGCGCGGCGCCGCCGGAAACAAAATTCGCGAACTCCAGCGGCCGCTCCAGCACGCAGCCGGGCGAAACGCGCAACACCGCGCCGTCTTGCATCAAGGCGGCGTTGAGGGCGAGCGTCGGGTCTTCGGCGTCGCCGGCGAGAGCCGCGAGAACTTCCGCTTCGCCGCGCGCCAGCGCCTCGCGCAAGGAGAGCACGCTGACGCCATAAGGCAAAGCCGAGACGTCGGAGAGATCGGGGCGAAAGGCGCCGTCGAGCACGACGAACCGGCAGGACTCCCGCTCGCGCTCCAGCGCCGGCGTCGTGGGCGCCAAGGCGCGCAAGGGCGCGACTTCGCGCAGCGCGGCGCGCAGATCGGTGTAATGCCACGCCTCGACCCGCCGGTTTGGCAGTCCTTCGCGCGAAAATGCGTTCCAGGCGCTCTGGCGCAGCGAGCGAGCGCCCGCGTCCTTCATCGCGTCGAACGCGGCTTTTAGGTCGGCTGTCGCCGATGTCGCTGTCTCGTTCATGATCACGCCGCTTCGCCGATGTAATCCTTATAGCCGCTCGACTCGAGTTCGAGCGCCAGCTCCGGCCCGCCGCTGCGCAGGATGCGGCCCTTGGCCATCACGTGCACGGTGTCGGGTTTTATATAATCCAGCAATCGCTGGTAATGGGTGATGACGAGGAACCCGCGATCCTTGGCGCGCAACGCGTTGACGCCCTCCGAGACAACGCGCAGCGCGTCGATGTCGAGACCGGAATCCGTCTCGTCCAATATGCACAAAAGCGGCTCCAGCAGCGCCATCTGCAAAATCTCCATGCGCTTCTTTTCACCGCCGGAAAAACCGCAGTTGAGCGGACGCCGCAACATCTCCTTGACGACGCCGAGCCGCGCCGCCACGTCGTTGACGCGCTTCATGAAGTCGGGCGTCTGCAACTCGTCCTCTCCACGCGCGCGCCGCTGCGCGTTGAGCGCGGCCTTCAAAAACGTCATCGTCGCGACGCCGGGAATTTCGACCGGATATTGAAAGGCGAGAAACACCCCCTTGGCGGCGCGTTCATGCGGCGCGAGGCCCAGAATATTCTCGCCGTTCAGCAGCACTTCGCCCTGCGTGACGTCGTAGCCCTCGCGTCCGGAGACGACGTAGGACAGCGTCGATTTGCCGGTGCCGTTCGGCCCCATGATCGCCGCGACCTCGCCGTCGTGAACGGTCAGCGTGAGGCCATCGAGAATCTTGCGGTCGCCAATGGAGACATGGAGATTTTTGATTTCAAGCATTAGAGCCTCCAAATGACGAAAATGCTTCCGTGACGCCCTCATCCGACCCCGCTTCGCGGGGCTCCCTTCTCCCGTTCCACGGGAGAAGGGAGGCGCGCCCCTCCTTCTCCCACTTGTGCGAGAAGGAGGCCCTTGCGTCAGCAAGGGTCGGATGAGGACTCTCGAAGCGACTGGAATGTCCGCTCATCCGACGCTCCCCTCAAGCGAGATCGAGATCAACTTCTGCGCCTCGACCGCGAACTCCATCGGCAGTTGCTGCAGCACATCGCGCACGAAGCCGTTGACGATCAGCGCCGTCGCTTCCTCCGCCGAAAGCCCGCGCTGCATCGCGTAGAACAATTGGTCCTGCGAGATTTTCGAGGTGGTCGCCTCGTGCTCGAATTGAGCGCTGGGATTCTTGCTCTCGAGATAGGGCACGGTGTGGGCGCCGCAGCGGTCGCCGATCAGCAAGCTGTCGCAATTGGTGAAATTGCGCGCGCCGTCGGCCTTGCGATGCGCGGAGACGAGCCCGCGATAGGTGTTTTGCGAGCGCCCCGCCGATATGCCCTTGGAGATGATGCGGCTCTTGGTGTTCTTGCCGAGATGGATCATCTTCGTGCCGCTATCGACCTGCTGGCGCCCGTTCGACACGGCGATCGAATAGAACTCGCCCTGCGAATTGTCGCCGCGCAGGATGCAGGACGGATATTTCCAGGTGATCGCCGATCCCGTCTCGACCTGCGTCCAGCTGATGTGCGAATTGCGCCCCCGGCAATCACCACGCTTGGTCACGAAATTGTAAATGCCGCCCCGGCCCTCGCTGTCGCCGGGATACCAGTTCTGCACGGTGGAATATTTGATCTCGGCGTCGTCGAGCGCGACCAGCTCCACGACAGCGGCGTGCAGCTGGTTCTCGTCGCGCTTGGGCGCCGTGCAGCCTTCGAGATAGCTGACATATGACCCGGCGTCGGCGATGATCAGCGTGCGCTCGAACTGTCCGGTGTTCTTCTCGTTGATGCGGAAGTAAGTGGACAGCTCCATCGGACAGCGCACGCCCGGCGGCACGTAAACGAATGAGCCGTCGGAAAACACCGCCGAGTTCAGCGTCGCGAAGAAATTGTCGCTGACGGGCACGACCGAGCCGAGATATTTGCGCACGAGCTCCGGGTGTTTGTGCACGGCTTCGGAAATCGGGCAGAAGATCACGCCGGCCCGCGCCAGCTCTTCCTTGAAGGTCGTCGCGACGGAGACGCTGTCGAACACCGCGTCGACCGCGACCCTGCGCACCTCGACGCCGGCGAGAATCTCCTGCTCGCGCAGTGGAATCCCCAGCTTTTCGTAGGTGCGCAAAAGCTCGGGATCGACGTCTTCGAGCGAGGTCGGCCCCGGCGTCGATTTCGGCGCGGAATAGTAATAGAGGCCTTGATAGTCGATGCGGGGATGCTCGACGCGCGCCCAATTGGGCTCGGTCATGGTCAGCCAGCGGCGATAGGCCGACAGCCGCCAGTCGGTGAGCCATTGCGGCTCGTCCTTCTTGGCCGAGATGAAGCGAACGATGTCTTCGGAAAGGCCCTTCGGGGCCTTATCCGATTCGATATCGGTCGAAAAGCCGTATTTATAGACGTCGACGTCGAGGGACTCGACAGTGTCAACGGTCTCTTTGAGAGCCGCCATTCGTTTTCTCCTCGTCACGGCGGGTTCAAGGCCCGTCGGCCGAATCTCGGGGCGCAAGGCCCCTCGCTCAGGCGGCGGATGATCGGGATCTTATTCGATCCACGACGCGTGCAAGAGCGATGCCGAACAACTCTACATCCTCCGCGCTCGAACGCCAACCCAGGCTTATTCGCAACATCGCGGCCTCGTTTAACCCCATCGCCGTCGCGACATGCGAGGCGCGCGGCTTGCCGGAGGAGCACGCTGAGCCCGAGGACGCCGCGACGCCCTCCAGATCCAGCGCCATCGCCAATGTATGAGCGGCGATCTCCGGCGCGGAGAAGGCGCTGGTGTTGGGCAGGCGCGGTGCGCTTATCCCGAGAAACCGGGCCTCCGGCAGTATCGCCGCGATCCGCCGCTCGGCGTCGTCCCGAAGCCCGGCGAGCCGGCTGGACTCATCCGACTCGCCGGTCGCGGTCTCGAAAGCGGACGCGAAACCAACCGCCGCCGCGATATTTTCGGTCCCGGCGCGGCGACCACCTTCTTGGCCGCCGCCCCGCAGGATCGTGTCATCTATATGGAGGCCCTCCCGGGCGAAGGCTAGAGCCCCGGCGCCAATCGGCCCGCCGAGTTTATGCGAGGAAAACAACAAAACATCCGCGCTCAATGTCGAGAATGTTGCATTGCAACGCCCCACCGCCTGCGTCGCGTCGCAGACCAGCAGCCCGCCCGCCGCGTGGACCAGCCTCCCAGCTTCGGCCACGGGCTGAATAACGCCGGTCTCGTTGTTGGCGGCCTGCAAAGCGAGCATGATCCGCCTGCCCTCGTGGGCGCGCAGCGCCGCCTCCAGCGCCGCCAGGGATAGCTGCCCGTCCGGCGTCAGGGGCAGAGTCAGGGCCGCTTCGGCGGGAAAACGGTGGCCCTTGAGGACGCAGGGATGTTCGCCGGCGGAGAGCAGCAGCAAGTCGAACGGGGCGGAATCGCGCCCGGCGCGCAATTGCGGCGTCAGCGCGAGATTGGCGGCCTCGGTCGCGCCGCTGGTGAAAACGAGGTTGCGCGCCGCCGTCCCCACGCCCGCCGCGATTTTTCCCCGCGCGGTCTCCAGC
>JBAWEN010000285.1:0-7861 GCA_049591215.1 Methylocystis sp.
GGGCAAGAAGGAGTTGCTCGGCTTTCGGACGGGCATGCGGGAGAGCGCGCAAAGCTGGAAAGAATTGCTCGTCGATTTGAAGGCGCGCGGCCTTTCGATCGCCCCGCAAATCGCCGTTGGCGACGGCGCGCTGGGATTTTGGAAGGCTCTGGACGAAGCATTCCCGTCGACGCGCCATCAGCGGTGCTGGCAGCACAAGACGCTGAATGTTCTCGACAAGCTGCCGAAGTCCATGCAGCCGAACGCGCACGGCGACTTACGCGAAATTTGGCTGTCGCCGAACCGGGCGGCGGCCGAAGCGGCGATGGCGACCTTCGCCGAGAAATATGCGCCCAAATATCGAAAGGCCGTCGATTGCTTGCTAAAGGACCGCGACGCGCTGCTGTAGTTCTTTGATTTTCCCGCTGAGCATTGGACGCATCCGCGCACCTCAAACCCGATAGAGAGCGCATTCGCGACGGTGCGGCATCGCACGGTCCGCATGAAGGGCGCGCTTTCACAAGACACGGCGCGTCTCATGGTGTTCAAGCTGGTGATGGCCGCGTTGAAAACCTGGCGACGGCTGCAAGGACAAAATCAGTTGCCGAAAGTCATAAGCGGTGTAACATTCCGCGACGGAATCGAAGTCGCGTCAGAGAAGAAATCCGCCGCTTGATTCACGCCGTCACCGAAAATCCAACATAGCTCGGGCAAGGACATTTCCGTTGTCTTAAAAACGCTGGTGCGGACCGAACGACAAATGCTGCCGCGTTGGATCGTCGACGGCTTCAACCAATATGTGGCCTTGGAGCCGGAAACCCGCAACAGAGCGGCGTTCAACGTCAACATGGCGATGAACCCCTGGAACAATCCGCTAATTTCCTCGGCGACCGAAACCTCCGACTTCGATCTCAGGGAATTTCGGCGCGAGCGCATGGCGGTCTTCGTCGCCTGCAGCATTCCCGAACTTGTCCAGTTTCGTCCGATCATCAGAATATTTTTTCAGCAGGTGCACGATCTCCTGATGGACAGGCGGCCTGGCCCGGACGAGCGCTACGAAGTGCTGATCGCCTTGGACGAGTTTTACCACCTGGGGCCGATGCACTCGCTGCTGGCAAAAATCACGATCTCAGCGGGCTATAAATTCCGCATGGCGATCATGATCCAGAACATGGCGCAGCTTGACGAGCTCTATGGCAAGCCCCTCCGCCAATCGACGCTGGCGGGGTCGCAAGTGAAGCTGTTCCTGGCGATCGATGATCTGGAAACGGCGAACTACCTGTCGGAAATGCTCGGTGATACGACGGTCAAGGTGACGACGCCGATCAGGCGCGCCGGCCGGTGAGAACATTCATTATGAGGCGAAGGCGCTGCGAAGCGCGCGAGAATTGCGGGAAATGCCGGAGCGTGAGGCGATTTTGATCGTTCGCAGCGCCCGACCGTTTTTGCTGCGCGTGTTTCGGCATTATGAAGGCAGCCCGTTCAAAGAAATCTATGCCCGCTATGGCGAGATTCCCGTGACCGTCCCGGTTTTACGAAAATGGGAAGATCGCGATATGGGCGTGACCCTGCAAGGCTCGGGGAACTCGAACGCTCCGGCCAAGTCGATCGAAGAGAAGAAGCCGTTCGCGACGCCCGTGCTCACGAGCGTCGAAATGATGCAGATTGACGATGGCAAAAGCTTCAAAGCGTTTTTGGAGGGCGAAAAACAGAAAACCGATGATCCGGCGACTCGGGCCAAGTTCGACAAGCTGATTGCTGAAATAGACGAAGTAGGAGGCACGATTGTCGGGCTCCCGGCGCCTATCCCGCGGAGTGGGAAAGGCGCGCATAAGGTCAGTTGGAATTTTTCCTCAAAGCGCGATTACCCCACGCCGCCTCATCATTGGATCTCGTCCAAAGGGCGGGTGTAGATGAACGCGCCGATCGGCTCACTGGCAGCTTGTGCCTCGACTCCGGAAATTGTGCGGCGCCCACCGAGTGCGAAGAGCGCCTAAGCGGGAATCCCGTCCTCGCTTAACGAGCAAAAATTTTCGTCGGAAGCGGCCTCCGACGCAATGTTTGTCACATCCCGAGCATTGCAGATGAATACAAATAATTGGCGGCGGCGAAAACGCGTCGTGACGGGTTGCGTGAACGCAACGAGTAGCCGCACTTCTCCATCATGGATAAGTGCCAGTCAGATTCCATCCGATCCGCCGGTGATCCAGGTTCGTTTACTCCGATGCCTGCGATTGTGCTTCCTCCTGCTTATCCCAAGTCTTGGCGTCGAAATCGCTCGCGTCATGACGCTCGCGGAGCTGCTCGGCCGAGTCTCCGTTCATGCGGTTGACCATGCGTCCACGTTTCACGGCTGGCCGGTCAAAGATAGCGTCAGCCCATCGTTGGACGTTCTTGTAATCTTGCGTCGAAAGGAAGTCCGCCGCATCATACAGCAAGCCCTTCGCAAGCCCGCCGTACCACGGGAACGCCGCGATGTCGGCGATCGTGTAGTCGTTGCCGGCAAGATACCGCGTCTCGGCCAACCGCCGGTCGAGCACATCGAGCTGGCGCTTCACTTCCATCGCAAAGCGGTCGATCGCGTATTCGATCTTCGTCGGCGCATAAACGTAGAAGTGACCGAAACCTCCACCGAGATATGGCGCACTGCCCATCTGCCAAAAGAGCCAGTTAAGTGTCTCGGTGCGGCCCGCGATGTCTTTCGGAAACAAGGCGCCGAATTTTTCAGCCAGATAAAGCAGGATCGAGCCCGACTCAAAAACGCGGACTGGCGTCGGGCCGGATCGGTCCATGAGAGCTGGGATTTTAGAGTTCGGGTTCACTGCGGTAAAGCCGCTGCCGAACTGATCGCCATCGCCGATTTTGATCAACCACGCATCATATTCGGCCCCGACGTGCCCTAGCGCGAGCAGCTCCTCGAGCATGATCGTAACTTTTATACCGTTCGGAGTGGCGAGTGAATAAAGTTGCAGCGGATGCTTGCCGACGGGCAGTTCCTTCTCGTGCGTCGGGCCGGCGATTGGGCGGTTGACGTTCACGAAAGTACCGCCGTTGGGAGTCGTCCAGGTCCAGACCTTCGGCGGGATGTAGTCGGGTGGATTCGGCATGCTCGTCTCCTTGAGCGCTTGAGGGCTGCTCACGCTTGGTTAAATTGGAAAAGGCCCGCAGAATGCTCGACTACACCATCGATTGCCTGACACAGCCTACAGCCCGCCCGTGTCAATTATTCGGAATCTCTGGCGGCCGTGCGGCCTAGAACTTCTCCAACCACGGGCGGACATCGATTTCGTGAGACCAGGCGCTGCGAGGCTGCCGATGCAGCTGCAGATAGAGTTCAGCAATCGCGTCCGGCGCGAGTAGGGAGTCCTCGCCGCGCTCATCGATAAGATGCCGATAGCGTTCGGACTCGATTTGTCCGTCAATTATCACAAAGCAAGTATGCACACCTTGGGATCCCAGCTCACGGGCCATGCTTTGCGCGAGTGCACGCAAGCCGAACTTCGGAACGGCTAAGTTGGCGAAGCCTGCGCTGCCGCGCAGTGCGGCAGTTGCACCAGTGAAAATGATTGTCCCATGCCCTCGCTTGACCATGCGCCGTGCGGCGGCTTGCCCGACGAGTAAGCCGCCAAGACAGCCGATGCGCCAGCAGCGCTCAAAGTCGGCGGGATCGATATCGAGAACATTGTCTTTTTGGAAGGCTCCTGCGTTGAACACGACGAGGTCAGCTTCTCCAAAATCACGATCTACGCTTTCAAAAACGCGGAGAACATCTTCGCTGTTCGAGACATCGGCGCCATAGGGCCGAACGTGCTGGCTGCCTTCAGACTTGCTCAGTGAATTCAGCTTCGCTTCGTCACGAGCAACTGCTGCGACCTGCATGTTCTCTGTCGCGAAACGCCTCGCAAGGGCCCAGCCAAGACCGGGGCCTACACCGAAGACGATCGCCGTTTCGCGCGATGGCATGTTCAGATCACTCCATTCACTTGGATGGCCGTTGAAAGACGTGGCAGACTGCCGGCACGTTGACCCTGTTGTGGCCGCGAGCGCCGACGATCTCCCTGAAAACCTATTTCTTCCAGGACTTGCTGAGCAGGATCCAGAAGATCATCAGATGTGAAACGATCACGAGGGGGGCGTAGAACGTATAGACGTACCAGAAGGTGGCTAGGTTGAAGCTCGGAACGTTCAACTGCAAAACACCGCGTACTCCGTTCAGCAGGTCCACAAATCCCCACGTGTTAGCCACCCACACCAGAGTAACGGCAAAACGCCAATTGCTCCGCAGAACAAAGATGGAAGCGAGGGCCAGCGCCGCTTCTAAGAGATCGCCGTAAGCGGCACTGGAAAGGAACTCTGTTGGTAGCTTCGGGTCGACCATGCCCGGAACCAATAAAGTCATGCCAACATAGCGAGGGACATGTACAAATAGCAGAAGAATTAGAGCAGACTTTCGAGAAAGTTTGGTTAGTGATGGCCAAACATACAACACCCCCACGATGCCAAAGATGAAAACACTCGAGAAGAGCTGCAGCCAAAATATTGCGATATTATTCATCTCAGTCACCATTCCTCTTGGTCTATTTGCCGCCCGTCTGTAGAGATCCCAATCCAGGGGGCTCCTCCATGGGCGCTGGCGTCCGCGCTTCTCTTTTTAGATGATCGCCATGACGGCAACAGTTCCGCAGCAAACCATGCCGACAAACCACGCCAACGAGCGTACGACCGGGATCTCAAACCAGTAAGAAAGAGCAAAGACGACTCGCGCCCCGATATACGTCGCGGCCGCGAATTGTGTCACCCAATTCATACGATGAAGCATGAGTATAACGATTACGATCGGCACCCACATCAAGGCGGACTCAATATTGTTGGCCAGCGTTCGCGTAGCACGACCAAAGAAACCCTCCAGCATGGGCGAAACCGATCGGTCGCTCATCAGGTATTGGGGTCCCCGCTGCGACAAATTGCTGAAGTGCTGAACCAGCGCAGACAGCCACACCATAACGGCGGCGAAGACCAGAGAGATCGCTTCAATCGAGAGTACGTCGGTTGCATTTTGGCTGTGCATTGTTCCAGATTCCCTAGGTGTGGAAACGACCTAATCGCGAAAGGCGAGAAGTCGAGTTCCGAGCAAATGTCTTCGAGCCTCGTCAATCGAGGCGCCTTCACATCGTCAGTTCAGATTCTTTGATGTTGGCGATAGGGCCAAGGATCGCCGGGTCAAAGTCGTTCAGGCTGCGTCGTTCGGACAAACGCTTGGGTAAGTCCGGATTCGCCAGGGCTCCACGGGCGATGGTGATGATATCGGCGCCATCGTCCAGCGCAGCCACCGCCTGCTCGACATTGTGCAGACTGCCATTGGCAAAGATCACGGCTTTGGGTGCGTAGCGCTTGGCGAGGTGCATCAGTGATGGACCTCCCGGAGCAAACGCCGGTTTCCACGCCTCAAATTCGGTCACATGGATGAAGTCGGCTCCGGCGTCCGCCAGACTGCCGAAGACGATCTCCGCGTCGCGCTCCGCACCGGCCCACTTGTGATGGTAGTCGTTCACCTTGCCTTGGGAGATGCGGACGCCGATCGGCGTCTTGGCGCCAACCTTTGCACGCACCGCCTTGAAGGTCTCAACGATCAATCGCGCGCGGTTCTCCGTGGAGCCGCCCCACCGATCGACCCTGTTGTTGGCGTAGTCCGTCAAAAACTGGTCGAGAAGATATCCATTGGCGCCATGGATTTCGATAGCGTCAAACCCGGCAACCTCGATGGCGCGCCCCGCTGACTCAGCAAAGCCGGTGATGGCGTCGGCGATCTGCGCCTCCGTCATCGCGACTGGCACAGCGTAGCGGCCTTTGCCGTCATAAAACGCCATTTGTTCGCCCTTCGGTTGGACTGCTGACGACCCCACCGTTGTGTCGCGAAAGCGATTGCCCTGGCTGATTGCGCCGGCATGCATGATCTGGGCAATCGCGAGCGCGCCGTGCGCCTTGACACCGCTGACGACCGGCTTCCAGGCATTGGCCTGCACTTCGTCAGTCATGCCGGGCTGATGGGCGTAGCCCTGCGAGAACGCCTGATCGGTGTAAATGCCTTCGGTGCTGACCGTTCCGAAACCGCCCCGCGCGAAACGCTCGTAGTAGCGGGTCATTGTCTCGGTCGCCCGGCCGTCTTGGGTCGCGGAGATGCGCGTCATCGGCGCGACAGAAAGGCGGTTCTTCACGGTATGGCCGTTTATAACGATCGGCGCAAAAATAGAACTACTATCAATGTCCATCGTCCAGGCCTCCAGGGGTACTAAATCGGGCGCATCCAGCCGAAAATCTGAGAATTTCGAGCTTGCTGGGGTTAGATTTAGCTCTTGCGGGCGGGGTACGGAAGCCGGGGTAGACGATAAGCAATATATCACTTATCGTTAAAATATGGACCTCGCAGATGTGGCTCTGTTTCGCGCCATCGCGTCCGTCGGCAGCTTGTCGGCTGCGGCGCGTCAGATGGGCACGACGCCCATGTTGGTCAGTCGCAGGTTGGCTGGTCTCGAAGCCGAATTGGGCGCGCGCCTGTTCCACCGCACGACGCGGTCCCTATCACTGACTCCCGAGGGAGAGGCCTTTTTGCCTCACGCAGTCACCCTCATAGAAGCTCGCGATTCGGCGCTCGACTCGGTCTCGTCCGGTGGGTCCGGTCTCTCAGGCGTGTTGAAGATTACAGCGCCGAACGTCATCGGCCACTCCGTCGTGGTCCCTGTCGTGGCCGAGTTGATCGCCGACAACCCCGCGCTTCTCGTCGATTTGACTCTGAGCGACGGCATCATCGACATCGCGACAGCAGGACTGGACGTGGCCATTCGCGTGGCGCAGATGAAGCCTTCGGACATGATAGCCACGAGGGTGGCCGACAATCAGTTTATTGTAATCGCATCGCCGGACTACGTCGCGCGGTTCGGAACACCCGACACGACAGAAGACCTGGTGAGCCACCCCTGTATTAAGCTTCATGCGATGGACGCTTGGCCATTTAGGCGGGGCGGCGAAATGCACCGAGTTCGGATTAGCGGTCCTTTGTCAGCCAGCACTGTCGACGCGGTGCGAACAGCGTGCATCGCGGGCGTCGGCATCGCCATGTTGACCTATTGGGACGTGCACGAGCAGATCGCGCGCGGAGAATTGCAGCGTGTCGTCCTCGCTGACGTCGAACCGCTGGAAGTTGGGATATGGGCGGTTTTCCCGACCCGCACCCACATGCCAGCCCGGGTGCGGGCATTTATCGGCGCATTGCGAGATCGGCTGCATGCCGCCGCGGATGCAGCGTCAAATGTGACGCGCCGAGCACCCCCGCCAGGAGATGAGCGGCAGATTCCTGGTCCAGCGGGAGGATCGACTTGAGTTGCTGTGCTGACCGCTGTCGCTTGCCTGTGGACCCCAGCCGTTCTCAGCCGGGGCCGAGCAATTTCTGTTTCGCTGCGACCGCCCGGCGAACGATTGCCTCGGGGGCATGAGGCCGATGGGGCCATCCAATCAAGAAGCTGCGCGAAAGTTGGGTAGCGATCACGACTCCAAGGTCCCTGATTGAGCTTTTCGAGGATTAAGCGTCTGGTTGACATCTGGCTCGGTCTGCGGACCGCCGACATTTTACGCTTTGCCTTGGCGACCGCAATCGGCCTATTCAGACATCCCAACAATCTCTTTTACTAGGCGATTATGTAGTTGACGAACCACGCAAGGTGAGCTATCTTCTGAATCAAGGAGTTAGCCATGTCCGTTCGTAACCGGGGCAAATTCCCGGGCGAGCGACGTTGGATTTATGCGGGTGCTTGACGGATGAGGCTTGCGAGGGGCGGAATGTTGGGGCCTGGGATGCCGAGGCGGGCGCCGATGAAGTCGTAGAACG
>JBAWEN010000286.1:0-5759 GCA_049591215.1 Methylocystis sp.
CCCCTATTCCCGCCGGTCCTGTCCCCGCCGCTCTTGCTCCCGCCGCCCCGGCCGCGCAACAACTCGCGGCGCATACGACGGAGCCCGTGTTGCGCCCGGCGCCTCCCGAGGTCTTCAACGAACCCGAGCGGCCGGCGCGTTTCAATATGGGCGCGCCCGCCTATGTGCGGATTTTCAAGAAAGAGGGAGAACTCGAACTCTGGCTAAAGGTAAACGGGCGGTATTCGCTCTATCGCAACTTCCCGATCTGCAAATGGTCCGGTCGGCTGGGCCCCAAGGTGAAGGAGGCGGACTATCAATCGCCGGAGGGTTTCTACTCAGTCTCGGCGCGCCAGCTCAACCCGCATTCAAATTATCACCTGGCCTTTAACGTCGGCTATCCCAACGCATTCGACCGGCAGAACGGGCACACCGGCGGCTTGGTGATGGTGCATGGCGCCTGCAAATCGGTCGGCTGTTTCGCCATGACCGACAAGGGCATCGAGGAGATTTACGGCTTTGTCGCCGCCGCCCTCTCCGCTGGTCAGCGAGAAGTGCCGGTGCATATCTTTCCCTTCCGCATGACCGACGCGGCGATCGCCCGCGAGACCGGCGGCGGCGGCGGCCGCAGTGGCGGCGGCTTTTTGTCCTTCTTCGCCACTGACGACGGCAATGTCGCGCAATGGGCTGGTTTTTGGCGCAATCTGAAGGAAGGTTACGATCTGTTCCAACAGACCGGCGAACCGCCGACCGCCTATGCATGCGGCGATCGCTATGCTTTTGGCGCGCAGGACGCGTCGTGCAAACGGGTCGCCGGTTGGTGAAAGCCGGATGCGCGAGCCGGATGTCTCCGGTCCGCGCGCTTCGTAAGCCGGCTCGGATCAGGCCAATATTCCGCCGAGTTCCCTAACGATGGCGTCTCCCATCTCGCTGGTCGAAACCGTGGACGCCGCCGAACCCTTGATATCAGCGGTTCGCAGTCCTTGCGCCAGCACCGCCGAGATCGCGGCGTCGATCGCGTCGGCCGCCTTGGGCAGATCGAAAGAATAGCGCATGGCCATGCCGAGCGAGCCGATCATCGCGATCGGATTGGCGATTCCCTTGCCGGCGATGTCCGGCGCCGAGCCGTGGCACGGCTCATACATCGCCTTGCGCTTGCCCTGCGCGTCCGGCGCGCCGAGCGAGGCCGACGGCAACATGCCGAGCGAGCCAGTGAGCATCGCGGCTTCGTCCGACAGCATGTCGCCGAAGAGATTGTCGGTGACGACGACGTCGAACTGTTTTGGCCAGCGCACCAACTGCATGGCGAGCGCGTCGGCGAGCATATGTTCGAGCTTCACGTCCGAATATTCGCGCTTATGCAGCGCGGTGATGACCTCGCGCCACAACAGGCCGGATTTCATGACATTGGCTTTATCGGACGACGTGACCTTGTTGCCGCGCTTGCGCGCCAGTTCGAATGCGACCCGCCCGATGCGCTCGATTTCGTAAGTTTCATAGACCTGCGTGTCCACGCCGCGCTTCTGGCCATTGCCGAGATCGATAATTTCCTTGGGTTCGCCGAAATAGACGCCGCCCGTCAATTCGCGCACGATCATGATGTCGAGCCCGTCGACCAGTTCGCGCTTCAGCGAGGAAGCCTCGGCGAGCGCCGGATAGCAAATCGCCGGACGCAGATTTGCGAACAGGCCCAAATCCTTGCGCAGCCGCAGCAGGCCGGCTTCGGGGCGGACCTCATACGGGACGCAGTCCCATTTGGGGCCGCCGACGGCGGCGAGCAGCACGGCGTCCGCCGCTTGCGCCAGTTCCATGTCGGCTTCGCTGATCGCCTGTTTATGGACGTCATAAGCCGCTCCGCCCACGAGGCCGGTCTGGGTCTCGAACCGAGCCACGCCCGTCTCGTTCAGAAACGCCAGAACCTTTTCCGCCGCCGCGGTGATTTCCGGTCCGATGCCGTCGCCGGGGAGGAGTAGAAGCTTATGGACGCACATGAATGACCCTCTCGCGGTTTGTGTGATTCGGGCGGCTCGCCGCCGATCTCTTGAGTTATCGCCTCGCGCGTCAATAAGGCGCGGGGATTTTTGAAGCAACCTCGGGCGCGCTCTCGGGGCCATGAGGGATTGATGCGACAATTAGTCCGTTGCCGCGCTCTTGCGGCGGATCAAACAGGCGTGCAGCTTGAGGACCGCAGCAAAAAAAATGAGACATTCGTCTCGGCGCCCGTCACCTTGGCGCCGGTCCATGGAAAAAAGCCGCTGCACGTAAAAGAGCAGGAGACGCACCCATGAGCAAACCCGGAATACTCGCCTTGGCGGCTTTCGCCACGGTCCTGGCCGCGAACGCGCCAGCCAAGGCTTTCTGCCTCTTAACTTGCGAGCCCACCGAGGATCAGGCCAAGAAAGTGTTCGAAAATCTCGTCAAGGCTAAATTCGATCCCGACGCTAAACTCATCGACTTCAAGGTGGACCGCTTCTGGCAGCTCGATGTCGAGGGCGCGGGCCATAAGGCCATTGAATTTTATTTCACCGCCAAGGTCGAATTCCCCAAGGGCGCTCATTTGGAATGCAAGCCGACGGAAGCAGCCGATGGCTCCAAGACCGTCGCGCCGGGATGCTCGGCGAGCACCTACTATTCGACGACGGTCCAGAACCAGATGGTCAAGGACAAGCAGTATATCGAGCCAGGCAAGGTCGTCGATTTCAAGGACGAGACCCGTCTCGACGAGACCCCGGCCGGCTGGAAAGGCCAGGACGGCAAGATTTATTGATCGGGGTCGCGCCCCCAATGTGGCGGAGCCGCGTGCTCGCGGATCCGCCATCTAATTTGGCGCGCATAACGTCGCGTGGCGCCCTTCGCGCCGAACCGAACCCGCGGGCCGGCGGGCGAAGGGCCACGCGGCGACGGAAAAAGCCCCGGCGCACTTCATCGTTCGCCCGCGCTCTATTGCCCTCCGTCGATCTTTTGGCCAATGAGCGCGATGGACCGCTCATAGACCGTCGCGGCGTTCCAGGCTTCGATCGCCGCGAAATTGGGCTCGCCGGGCTGGTATCCGGCGCCGGGCTGCCAGCCATGGGCACGCAGGAAATTCGCCGTCGCGTTCAGCGCGCCGCTCGGGGTTTCGAGACTGCCGCCCGCGCCGTATTCGAGGATGTTCTTGGGCAGGAACTGCGTCTGGCCGATTTCGCCGTGCATCGAGCCGCGCGTGTTCGCGGTAAGCATCCCGCGATCGACCAGCGTTAGCGCCGCGTAAAGCTGGTCGGTGAAATAGGCCGACCGGCGGCAGTCGTACGCGAGAGTGGCTATGGCCGACAAAGCGTTCTGATTGCCTTGCACGGCGCCGAAACCGGTCTCCATGCCCCAAATGGCGAGCAGCGGTCCCGGCGGCACGCCATAGCGTTGCTGGATCGACGCGAACAGCGCCGCATGGCTCTGCTTGAGCGAGCGCCCGCGCGAGATGATGACCGAGCCGCCGCGCTTGGCCATGAACTGGTCGAGCGACAGATGGAAGCTCTTCTGGCCGCGGTCGGCGCCGATGGTCGCGCTGTTATAATTCGTCGTCATCAGCGCGGCGATGCCCGAGGCGCCCACGCGTCCTCTCGCCTCCGAGGCGAATTCCCGCTTCCAATTCTCGAAGCCCGCCGCGGAGTTTCCGCATTGCGCGGCGTCCGCCTTGCCGGTCATCAACGTCAACGCGGTCAAGGCCGCCGCCGCGATTGTCCTGAACTGCCAGCCCTTAGTCATGTAAAGCACCTTTCCAAGCCCTTGGGGACGAAACACCCGCTCTGCCGCGCCGCGATGTCCACGCCCTTCATACCGAAATATGGCCGCGCCGGCCAGTCAGGCTTTCGGCGCGCGAGCGGTCTGAATTTTTGAACGGCCGAAGGTCGTCTCGCAAGGCCGCTCGCGAAGATGCCCTTGGGGCTCCGGGCAAAACTCGGATCTTACGCCGCTTCGGCCAGCGCCGCCTCGAACGCCTCCATGTCGATCACCGGTCTATGCAAAGCCGGAGAAAATTCGGGTTTGGCGAGCAGAGGCGCTTCAAGGCGGGCCCGCTCCAGCGCCGCCTCCATTTCGAAGCGGCGCAGTAGCGCCATCAGACGGTCGAGTTCGCCGCCGTTCAGCTCCTCGCAGGCGGTCAGCACTCGCTCGATCATGATCAGCGACAGCCGCGCCTCGCCGCTATCCTCGCGCAGATCGGCGAAATCGCGCTGCGCCTCCAGCGCCGCCCGGAAAGCCGGCAGAAATTTGGCCGGCAGGCCCGCCTTGGCGTAAAGCGCCGCGAAGCCGGCGCCGCGAAAATCGCGCAACTGGCCGGCGACTCGATCCTCGCGCAGCCCCGATAGTTCGGCGAGCGCCGCCTCGAACAGATCACGGCGCCCCGACAGCAGCGCGCGTAGCACGAGGCTGGGGGTCAGCTGGCCGGAATCGCGCAAATGCGCGGCGAGTTCACGCAGCCCCGCGCGCCCGTCGCGCGCCGCGGTCTCGGCGACGATGATCACATTGGCCTTGTCGCTGGCTTCGCGCGACAGGCGTTCGGCGCGCTCCGGCGAAAGCCACGCGCAATCGACCACGAAGGCGGTAAGGCTCCGCGCCGCCGCCGCGACCAATTGGCTGCGGATCGGCGCCGGCAGCCAGGGGCGGGAGAGCAGCGCCTCGCGCATTTCGCCGTCGTCGCCGAAGCGCTCGATCATGCGACGCATCGAAAACTCGGCCAGTTCCGCGCCGGGATTGACGGCGAGCGAAATCGCCGCCTCGCGCGCGCCGACTTCGGCGAGCGCCGCCGCGACGCTGACGGGAACGCGGGCGCGCAGGGCGATGGCGCTTTGGGCGAAGGCGTCGCCTATCGCCGCGCAATCGACCAATTCCGCCTCGGAGAGCAGCGGCGAGCGCGACAGAACCGGCGCCGCTATGTCGGATTGATCGTTGGCGAGCGCGGAAATCAGCGAATGCGGCGCATCGGCGGCGCTGGCGAAATTATCGGCGAGCGCGCGGCGCACCAAGGGCGAGGGATCGTCGAGCAGCGACATCATGGCGATTTCGGCGTCGCGGCGGGTGCGCTCGTCCAGCTCCGAGTAAAGATAAGCGCGGGCCAGCGCGCCGGCGCCCTCGGAACGTCGCGCGGCCGAAGCGGTCATTGCCCACTGCAGGAAGTTACGAACGATCATGGGCGACTGCATCCTTTTCACGCCGACCGCGAAAACTTGGGTTTCACTCAACAGAGTGTGACGATTTATGGTAAATTCCCCCTTAATGACGCGACCAAGCTCGAACGGCTCGGGAGGAAAAGACCGTGGCGGCGCGATCCTGCCTGATTTTACCTGACGACCCTTGGCTTGAAGCGGAGGCCTGGCTCGCCTGCGGCGCCTCGGCCTTGCTGCTCGATTTGCGCGAACCGCGCGCCGGCGCGCTGGCGTTTTTGCGGCGAGCGCGCGAATTCGGTCCGCGCCCCGCGATTTACGCGCGGCTCGGGCCGGTCGAGCATCCTCGCTTCGACCTCGCGCTCGAATCGATGCTTCAGGCGCCGCCCGACGGGATTTTTCTGGACGGGGCCGAGGGCGGCGCCAGCGTCCAGCACCTCGCGGCCAAACTCGCCGTTTTCGAGGCGCGAGCCGGGCTGGCGGACGGCGCCATGACGATCATCGCCGGCGCCGGGGGGACTCCCGCCACGATTTTCGCGCTGGGAACTTATAATGGCTGCTCGCCAAGGCTGGCGGCGTTGTTCTGGGAAAGCGACGCCTTGACGCGAGCGCTTGCGCTGGACGCCTGGCCGGGCGTCGTCC
>JBAWEN010000287.1:0-1615 GCA_049591215.1 Methylocystis sp.
TCATAGACAGATCGCACGACTCGCCGGGCCGCGCGTTCGTCACCACGCCTTCACCGTTTTCGATACTATCGGTGCAGTCAAAATAGGTGAGCCGCTGCGCGAAATCGTCGCTGGACTGGGCCGCGTCGAGCGCCGCGTAAAGCTGCGAGAGGGTCTGAGAGCCGACCCGCAATTTATCGAGGCTGACGCCCTTGGTGATCCCCCATTCCGTTAAAACGCCGACGTTTCCGAGCCGGAACCCGAATTTTCGTTGCTTGGTCGGCAGGGAAAAGAAATTCGCGGTCGTCGATATGTCGAGCAGAACTTCATCGCCTTCGTTGCTGAACAGATGCGCTTCCTGAAATCTGATAAGCGACGAGCGCAGCGCGTTCGCCCGCCCCGACAGCAAAACTTCGGCTGGTATGTCCGGAGACACGAGCACAAGCCGCCGCAGTTGAAAGGCCTTGCCGATATGCGATAGCTCGGTGTCCTCCGCATGCATCCCGAGGACTTCCTCTCCGGCCGTCAATGCTTTCATCGCCGTCATCGCCGCGGGCGAAAAGACGTCGGTGAGGATGCGCACGACGTTGGTCACGACATAGCCGCCCATGCTGTGGCCGATGAACGAGAGGTCCGCCCGGACTTTGGTCTTGCCCATTTGCGTTTGCTGTTTGGCCAGCGCGTCGTCGAGAAGGCGGATAATGTCGACGAGATCGGGGACGCCATAGGTCGCCGCGCGGTATCCATCGCGGAAGTAGACGATGAGTCGAAGCAAATACAGGGTGATCGGTATGATGGCCCCGAACGCGGTCAACGCGGTGATCAGCATTCGAACGATGCGCGCGACTTCGCATAGCTCCAGGACGAAGTTCACGAAATAAACCGCGGCAAGCGCGGCGAAGAGAGTCATGAGCAAAAAAATGGGCGAAGCGGCGAACCCGCTGCGCCACGGCGTTCCCATTCGTTCCGAGGGCCAGCGATAACCGACGCAGACGACGCCGCGGTCGTGCAGCGCTTTGTCGTCATTCACCGATTGAAACGATTGGGCATAGGTTTTCAACACCGCGTCACGCGGGCTGTTGAAGCCGTGAACGGTGATCACGAGCTTTGGGGCTTCCTGTCGCGCAAGCGTTTCGGCGATCCGTTCTATCGCCTGTCGCGGGTCGCCCAAATCGACGCAATGATCTGGCGGGGGGAGCGTTTCGCCTTTGTCGTCGAAATTGTTTGGCGCGGTGCTCTCAATAAAAAACGCCGGGATAGCCGGCGTTGGTCCGTCCGCTTGGACTTCATAGGCGGTAAAAAAACGAGTCGCCGACATCAACGGCCTCCCCGAAATAACCTATAAACAAACGGGCGTCGGATGATCCGCGCGCCCTTCGACGTTCAGATTGCCGCATTTTGGACGAGGCGGCAACGCCTAACGATATCGCCGCGCGGCGCCGGTTCGGCGCCCGAAAGCCGCGCGGGCTTGCAAGCGATTTGACTGTTCAAGGACTTATGAGCATTTTCCGTCGCGCAAAAGATGTTGTCCATCGAAACTGAAGATTCCCGATGATTCCCTGGCTCCTGCTCGACACGACGCGAATTCCCGGCGGCGGCGAACTGCGTCTCAAGCGGCGCGGCGCCGAATTTTCGA
>JBAWEN010000288.1:0-5395 GCA_049591215.1 Methylocystis sp.
GAGAATATCATTCACCAGTAAACCTGAAGACCCTGCGTTGTGAATGAAAATATCTACCTGATTTTCACGTATCGCCTGCCTCAAAGCCGTTGCTCTTGCGGTATAGTCGTACGAACTCACTCCAACCGACGCCGGCAGCACAACACGCTTGACCAGCCCTGGCGACAAAAAATCTTCATCGGAGCAAGGCTCGTCCGCGAATAGCACAACAGAATATCCGATACGCAACCAAGTCTTTATCAGTATAGACAAAACTCGTTCCACCCCACCATAACGCATGCGATGATAAAATACGCCGATCGTACGTATATGTATTGCTTCCTGGTGCAATGCGAGCTTCTTTGCCAAATGTATCTTTTTCGCAACAACATCCTGATTGCCCGAATAATTTTCCACAAGGATGTATATCAGGCTGTCATTGTCGAAATTATCCAACAAAATGTCAAACCCTTTTGCGCTGTCGCCAGGCGCTAACAAATAATACCAACACCACAAGCAGCTAGAAGCTATATAATTATTAATTTGGCTATATACATCTTTGTATCTATCTAATACACCCTCGCGTTGCAGAAATGCCATGATCATTCGCAAGTCATCTGACTGATAGCACAGCGCAGCAAAGCGCTCAAGGCGCAGCGTGTTAACTCCATTCGTGCAATGTGTGTAGTATGCCTTTGATTTTACGCCTACATACGATGTAGAAAAGTATAATATCAAAAAATACAAATAAATGTCACTTGAAGATTCCGGCTGATAATCTTCCGAAAAAGTAAACGCCTTCTTGCAAGGGACTGCTGAAAACATTTTATTCCAAAATGTATGCCCATGTTCCTCGTGGCTGAAGCAGTGCATTAATATATCTTCGTGCATGAGGACGCCATCGTGGGGCGGTATAAACCTAGAGACCCCACCGATGTCTGGGCGGCACGAAGCACTCATTGTACTTGCTTCAAAATGAAGAATATCGACGTTATTCGCCTTGATCATACGGTATAAATGCTCACATGCTTCGAGGTCTAAAAAATCATTTCCGTCTACAAATATTATATAATCTCCTTTAGCAAATATAACCGCATCTCGTCTTGTTTGTAACGCGCCTTTCATTTCGCAATGGCCTTCCATTACGAGCCTACTGTCCAAATCTGCATACGCTTTCAATATATGCAAACTAACGTCAGCAGGGTTCTCGTTTACGCAAATGATTTCGAGATCTCTAAAGGTTTGGTTGACTAAACTATCCAGGCATCTGCGCAGACAGGATTCAGTGTTATTTCGTAATTGCACTATGATAGAGATCTTTGTTTCCCGCATATTTATTGGCTTCCCTGAGGTGCGGTTAGGTGGAGCAGCGATGTTGGATATCTATCAACCCCTCAGCCATCCCCTCATTTTTCGTCGCAGGTCGTTTGCAACCTTAGGCATAAATTTGGATTGAGAAATACTCGCTGCGCGAGTCTTGCGGCGCGGGAATTTTGTTTTGCGATCATCGTTGGTGAGGGCGTGCCATCCCAAGTTGCCCTTTCACCCACGTAATTCTCCGGCCAAAGGGCCAAAAAGCGCCAAAATCAGGCTGTTTTAAAAATGAAGGGATTCCTGAGTATCAACCCAACAAGCCCGCAAGCTTCAGACCTAACTCTGCAAGCCACAAAGCCCTTTAAACCATTTTCGCCGTGCTGCGCAAGAGCGAAGACAACCCAGGGCAGGGCGATCGCACTTGGCCGTCTGTGATCGAGTTGGCGCCGAAATATCGGTCCGGACGATGCTCCGCTGCGTCTGGCTGGCCTTTTGTTGGCCTTTCGTTCGCGGCAAAAATCCAAATGCGGTTCCCCCCATCCCAGGGCTGGTCGCAAACCTTGATAAAGGTTGCGGGAGGCCGTCGGAGCGGCTGATTTTCAGGCTTTATTAACCATTTTAAGTCCGAAGCAGCAGGCGAGTAGATCGTTCTGTCCGCGAACCGTTCATTCCTCGGCAAAGCCGAAGCCTTTCTTCAACCAAAGCATTGCCTCGAACCCGGCGATCGTGCTTTTGGCCGTCGGGAATGACTGAAATCCGCCGATTTTCAGCATGTTCTTCTTCACGTGGAAATGGTCGCTTTCAATGCCTTGCTGCAAATATCTTGATACACGGAGCGTGGGCTTGCCCGGCGTCAGCCCCCCCCTTCGTCACATCCGAAATCGCTGTTGGATAAAGCTTTGCTCCGTCCGCGCCGATCTTATGGGGCCCCAACAAAGGCTGATCCTTCAGCATTTTGCCGAAGAACCGCTTGGCGGCGTCCAGGCCGCGCTTCGCGGTCGGCGGGAAATCCATGGGAACGCCATGTTTGTTGATCGCCCGGTAAAGATAGCGCCGTTTCCCGCGAATTTTGACATAGGTTTCATCGACGCGGATCGATCCGCAATGGGACCGCCGAAATTGCTGGAGTATTTTCTCTTTCAGTGGCGCATAGGCCAAAACCCAACGGTTGATTGTGCTGTGATCGACCTCGAAGCCCCGCTCAAGCAACATGCTCTCAAGATCGCGGTAACTCAATGGATAGCGCAGATGCCAAGTCACCGCCTGAACGATCAGCCACGCCTCGAAGTGACGCCCTTTGAAGTAGTCCTTCGACTGGCGTCTCAGTTTCTCGGCAATCGTATTCAGAATCACGGGCCCGCTCCCCAATTCAGGGAGCAAAATCCCTCGTCGGGATAACCGTCCGGTTAACTCCCAAATATTTGCGACAGGCCCGTTTTCGCGGCTCAGCGTTTTGATGGACGCGCAAGCCGGTCGGACGCGGGTCGACGACTCGGCGCGGTTGCTCGAACTGAAGCGCCTCCGAACGGATGGGGCCGCCCGTCTGGCGTCAAAACGCCGAGGTCGGACGAGCAATAACAAGGTGCCCGCCGCCGTCCGCGAGCTTACGATGACGCTCGTTAAATCGCGCTACGCCGATTTCGGGCCGACCCGGGGGAAGAAAAGCTCCGACCGCAAACGATGCGGGCAAAAGCGCTCGCGCTTCACGAAGCCCGATGGACGCGAGGCGCTTTTGAGACTCGCCTATGATCAAATCGCGGTCTCATGACCGGAGCAACTTGTCGCCGTCGTCGCGAAATGTGACTTATTTCTGCGAATCGCGAAGATTCGCAATGATTTGGCGCCGCGGCAAACAGCGTTGGCGATCGGGCTAAGGGCGCGGACGAAGCTTTATGCGCATCGGCGGCGCGGCGCGACGGCGGAAAGCCTAAAGACTCTTTAGCCTTTCTCGCGATCCGGGCGGGCTTGCGGCGAATTGTCGCGCCTCTCGTTTCTAGTGTTTTAATGAAGACAAAATCGACATCAATCGTGCAGAACACTTACGTCGCCGGCTTCGGTGCGTGGTGGCCCCCTGGCCAGGGTTTGACATTGCCAAAAATCCATTGAAGGCTTACCGCCGATGAACCTTCCGAGCGATCCCGATGTCGTCGTCGTTGGCGCCGGCGCCGCTGGCGTTGCAGCGACGCGCCGGCTCATGGAGGCCGGCCGGAGCGTGGTCGTCCTCGAGGCTCGCGGGCGAGTGGGAGGGCGCGCGTTCACCGACATCGCGACCACGCCGTACCCGCTCGATCTCGGCTGCGAATGGCTGCATTCGGCCGATCGCAATCCGCTGTCCGAGGTTGCCTATCGGCTCGGCCTCACCATCGATCGCTCGCCGCCACCTTGGGACAGGCCCACGCTTCGTGCGTCAATGAATAAGTCCGGGCAACGGGAATTCTACAAGGCCATTGATCGCTTCTACGCACGGGTCGACGCTGCCGCCCGCGCGCCGTTGGATCGCAAGGCCTCCGAACTGCTCGAGCCGGGGTGCCGATGGAACGGGCTCATAGACGCGGTCTCCACTTACATCAACGGCGTCGAGCTCGACCGCGTGTCGGTCTTCGACGGCGACAACTACGAGGATACCGAGACCGATTGGCGCATCGTCGAAGGCTACGGGACCCTGTTCGTCCGCCTCGGCGCGAAACTTCCCATCCGCCTCAACACCCCGGTCGAACGCATTGATCACTCTGGAAAGCGCATCGAGGTTGTCACCTCGGGCGGATCGCTCAGCGCCGAGGCAGTGATCGTCACAGTGCCCACCGACGTCATCGCATCAGGGGCGATCCGTTTCATTCCTGATCTGCCGCGCAAGCGGGAGGCGGCGGCGCGCTTGCCGTTGGGCGTGGCGGACAAGGTCTTCTTTGCTCTCGACGGCGCCGACGAGTTCGAGCCCGACACCAATCTCTACGGCGCGACCGACAGAGCGGCGACCGGCAACTATTACCTTCGCATATCCGGGCGTCCTTTGCTCGAGGGTTTTTTCGCCGGAGGACTGGCGCGCGAGCTCGAAAAGGGCGGCCTCCCCGCCTTCACCGATTTTGCCCTGACGGAGCTCACTGGCGTCATGGGCAGCGCGTTTCGTGCGCGGCTGCGCCCCATCCTTGCGACCGCGTGGGCCGCCGACGCGTATGCGCTGGGCTCCTACTCCCATGCCTTGCCAGGACATGCTGGCGAACGCGCGGTCCTCGCGGCGCCAATCGATGACCGGATTTTCTTCGCTGGCGAAGCGTGCTCGAGGGGCCAGTTTTCGACTGCGCATGGCGCCTACAAGTCGGGCAACAAGGCGGCCAAGGCCGTGCTGAAGCGGGTCAGATCGGCGGCCGGCGCGTCGTAGTCCGGATAAGGCCAAGAAGGCGTGAAGACCCCAAAGTGCACATAAGGGCGTCATCGTGGAATCCGCCACCGTTCTCCATGAGGAACTCACGCGCCGGCGAGGCCTCCGGCTTGCAGGTCAGCGGTCGTGGGCTGGGCGATGGTGATGCGCCGGGCGCTCTTTGGCTCGGTCGAGTTCATCGCCGCCTATCAAGCGGCGATGGTCGCGAAGCCGCCTCCCGTTGGCGCGGCGCGCACGATCGCCGGCAGCGTGAACGCGGTCATCGTCTCCTATTACCAGAGCGCCGAGTTCAAGGGTTCGCGAGCAAGCGCCGCCCGCGTCTATCGAAATATCTTGGAGCGGTTTCGGGAGGCGCACGGCGACAAGAGCGCCGTCGGCATGCGGACGAAGCACGTCCGCAAGCTCATGGCGGAAAAAGCCGCCACGCCGGATGCGGCGAATCGCATGCTCGGCATGATCTCGATTTTGATGGAACAGGCCATCGCGCTCGGCTTGCGCGACGACAACCCCTGCGTCGGCGTCAAAAAGTTGAAGCACAAGGGCGGCGGCTTCGCCACGTGGAACGAAGATCAGATCGCCGCCTATCGCGCCCACCATCCGCTAGAGTCTTTCCGACTTAGGTTGAAGCATATCCTGAGTTTCCGAGGTATGCGGCGCATTCGTCTGCGGGGAAGAGGTCAAGCAAGGAGCCGATGGTTTTCCAAACGCCCTCTGGCGTTCGCTGCT
>JBAWEN010000289.1:0-2920 GCA_049591215.1 Methylocystis sp.
CGGCCGGACCGATCCGACGCCCTCGCCATGGAGCTCGGATGCGACCCTTCCCGCGTTTTGCGATCGTCGGCGCGTCGATCTGCTTGATCGGCGCGATATTCTTGCCCCGCGCCGCGACAGAAGTGGCCTTGGCGCAGACCGCGTCCGCCCCGCAGGAACGGGTCATACCGCAATCGCGCGCGGACGCCGTCCTCTCCTTCGCCCCTGTCGTGAAAAAGGCGCAGCCCGCCGTCGTCAACGTTTTCGCCTCGCGCGTCGACCGCACGCCCGCCAATCCGTTTTTCGACGATCCGATCTTCCGCCGCTTCTTTGGCGAGGGCGGCGGACAACCCGGTCGCAACATCGCGCAATCGCTGGGATCGGGAGTCATCGTCGACGCCTCCGGCCTCGTCGTGACCAATCATCATGTCATCGAGGGCATGACCGACGTTAAGGTGTCGCTGGCCGACAAGCGGGAGATTCCCGCCAAAATCCTGCTGCGCGATCCCCGCACCGATCTCGCCGTGCTGAAACTGACCGAGGGCGGCAATTTTCCGGTGATGGATCTGGGCGATTCGGATGCGCTCGAAGTCGGCGACCTCGTTCTCGCCATCGGCAATCCCTTCGCTGTCGGGCAGACGGTGACTCAGGGAATCGTCTCGGCGCTGGCGCGCACGCAGGTCGGCATTTCCGATTACGGCTTCTTCATTCAAACCGACGCCGCGATTAATCCCGGCAATTCCGGTGGACCGCTGGTCGATATGAACGGGCGCATGATCGGCGTCAATTCGGCGATTTTCTCGAAATCCGGCGGATCGGTCGGCATCGGCTTCGCGATTCCCGTCAATATGGTCAAGATCGTCATCGCGGCGGCCAAGGGCGGCGGCAAGCAGGTGCGCCGTCCCTGGCTCGGCGCGACGCTGCAAACGCTGTCGCAGGAAATAGCCGGGAGCCTCGGGCTGGAGCGTCCCACTGGCGCGTTGCTCGCCGATCTCGACCCCAAGGGACCGGCGGCGGAAGCCGGCCTCAAGCGGGGCGACGTGATCGTTTCGGTCGACGGCCAGATCGCCGACGATCCTGAAGCGGTCGGCTATCGGCTCGCGACGAAGCCGCTCGGCGGCGTGGCGAGCCTTGGCGTCTTGCGCGGCGGCAAGAAGATCGTCGCACCGATGAAGCTCGTCGCCGCGCCCGAAATCCCGGCGCGCGATCCCGTTAAGCTCAAGGGCCAGAATCCCTTCGCCGGCGCGACGTTCGAGAACATCTCGCCCGCGGTGGCCGAGGAACTCTCCGTTCAGGGCGTTTCGACCGGCGTGGTGGCGACCGAAATCGAGGACGGCTCGGTGGCGCAGCAGCTTAATCTGCAAAAAGGCGACGTGATTATCTCCATCAACGAGAAGAAAATCGCCACGACGCGCGATCTCGAACAGACCACCGGCGCCAAGTCCTATTACTGGAAGATCACGGTGGGGCGCGGCGGGCAGGTGTTCACGACAGTGATCGGGGGTTAGACAGACTCCGGACCGGCGCGACCATTAGATAAACCCGCTCGATATATTCACCGTCAGTCCGATGATCGCCAGATTGTAGAAAAACGCCAGCGTGCCATGCACCGCCGTAAGGATGCGCATGCGGCGCGAGGTGGTGGAGACGTCGGCGGTCTGCGACGCCAGCCCGATCACATAGGCGTAATATGCGAAATCGACATAGCTCGGCGGCTCGCCGCCGGGAAACATCAGGCCGCCGCGTTCGTCCGGCTTTTTGTCGGGACAGGCCGCGCATTCGTCGTAATATTCATGCGCGTAATGAAAGGCGAAGGTCAGATGCATGAACATCCAGCTGTCGACCACGGTCAGGATCGTCAGCCCGAGATGCAACGCCTTCGGCCAGCCCTCCATGTTCTTGACCGGGCCAAGCTCCAACACGATCGCGCCGATCGAGGCGCAGGCCGTGCCGATCGCCAGCAGCAGGATGACCAAGCTTCCCTCGTCCTGAAACCGCGCGCGGCGGCGCACGCTTTCGTGATCCGACCGCGCGACGAGATGCGCCGCGGCGACAAGATATAAAAGAACCGCGATGTTCCAGGCGATAAGCGCCCGCGTCGCGGCGCGCATATGCGCCGGCAAGACCAGCCCAATGACGACGCCCAGCAACGCGCAAACCAGCAGGCGCGGCCGCGCCCTGATGACGCGAAACGGCTTCAGCAGCGCTGATTTTCTTTCGCGCCGGTCGTGGCGCGGCTGGTCCGTCATCGCCTGTCCGATCAGTTGTTGCGCCAGGCGACGAAGCGCGCCGCTTCCTTGAGCGTCTCGGTCGCCGCCCCGAGCCCCGTCTCTTCTAGCGCGGCGATCGCCTCTTCGACCAGCGAATCGCGGCGGGCGCGGGCGGCGTCCAGCCCCAACAAACCGACTAGCGTCGCCTTGCCGCGTTCGGCGTCCTTGCCGGCGCGCTTGCCGAGCGCCGCCGTGTCGCCCGCCGCGTCCAGTATATCGTCGGCAACCTGAAATGCCGCGCCGAGCGCCGAGCCATAGCGCGACAACGCCCGCGCCTGTGCGGCGTCGGCTCTCCCCAAAATGGCGCCTGCGTCGACGGCAAAGCGCAACAGGGCGCCGGTCTTCATCGCCTGAAGGGTGAGGATTTCGTCCTGCGCCAGGGGCCGGCCGGCGGTTTCGGCGGCGAGGTCCAGCGCCTGCCCGCCGACCATCCCGCCAAGTCCGGCGGCGCGCGCCAGCGCCAGCACCAGCGCCGCGCGAATCGCCGCATCTGGATGCGTCGCGGGATCGGCCAGCACGTCGAAGGCGTAAGTCAGCAGTCCGTCGCCGGCCAGAATGGCCGTGGCTTCGTCAAAAGCCTTATGCGCGGTGGGTCGTCCTCGCCGCAGATCGTCGTCGTCCATCGCCGGCAAATCGTCATGCACGAGCGAATAGCAATGAATCATCTCCAG
>JBAWEN010000290.1:0-9256 GCA_049591215.1 Methylocystis sp.
GCCCCTCCTTGTTCTGGAAGCCGGTGTAGAAAAATTCGACGGCGAGGCCCGAACTGCCGGTCACGATCAGCGAATTGGCCGGCAATTCGTCGGACAGCGTTTGCGTCAGATGGAAATGGCCAATCGGGCCGCGGCTTGGAAACGGCGCGCCGTCGTTGACGGGATAGCGGCGCTTCCAGTCGGCGCAGCGGGCGAGCCACGCCCGGCGGTCGCGCGGAACGGCCGCGCGCGCGAGCGGCAGAAGAGCGTCGATGAACGCCTTGGCGTCGGCCTCGATGCGCATGTCGAAACCGTCCATTCCGTCGAACTTGGCGAGCTCGGCGGGGTCTACGTCGACGACGATCTTGCGCGCGCAGCGGCCAAATTTGGCCGGGTTATAGGCGGTCACGACATTGTCGAGGCGCGCGCCGATCGCGATCAGGAGATCGGCGTTCTGGACGGCGAAATTGGGCGCGCGCAGGGCGACGACGCCCGGCTTGCCAACGCTCAGCGGATGATCCGCCGGGATCAGATCGGCGGCGTTCCAGGTGGTGACGACGGGGACGCCCAGCGCCTCGTAAAGCGATCGAAATCGCGCGGCGGCCTCGGCCAGCCGCACCCCATGACCGGCGAGGATGATGGGACGTTCGGCCGCCGCGATCATGTCGGCGACGCGTGCGCAATCCGCCGCGAGTTCGGACGCCTTGCCCGCGTCGGCGGCCGGCGGCGCATAGCCACGCAGTTCCCGGGCGTCGATCACGCTGTTCTGCACGTCGAGCGGAATGTCGATCCACACCGGCCCGCGCCGCCCCGTGGTCGCGAGATGCACGGCCTGTTCGAGATGAAATCTTATGTCGGCGGGATCGAGCACGGTGGCGGCGTATTTGGTGATCGGCCGCACGATGGAGACGATATCGACCTCTTGCGGCCCCATCTGGCGAACGCCGCTATCGCCAATGAGATCGGCGCGCTTCACCTGGCCCGAAATGATCAACAGGGGCACGGACTCGATCCAGGCGCCGGCGCAGCCCGTCACCGCATTGGTGCCGCCGGGGCCGGTGGTCACCAGCGCGACGCCCAGCCTTCCGTTGATGCGCGAATAGGCCTCCGCCGCGATGGATGAGGCCTGCTCGTGATGGTTGGCGACATAGGTCAGACGGGGCTGCGCGCCGAACGCGTCCACGAGATACATGGAGCCGCCGCCGGGCACGAGGAACACGCAGCCGACGCCCTGGTCGGCGACGAATTCGGCGACATAATCGGCGAGACGAACGGGGTTTGACGACATAAACACGTTTCCTTGATGCGCGGCGACAATTAACGATAAGCGCTAGCGGCCCGCGTCATTCGATGCGATGGGCCTTTGCGAGCCTGAAGGCTCGCGATCCAAGGGCGGCGCTGGAACGCGAGCCTTCAGGCTCGCATTTCCACCCCGCCAATTTCAGCGACGGGAGTCACTAGCCGATCCAGTAACGAAGCAGCGTCTTGCGGTTCGGGTTCTTGGTGATGCTCTCGTCGGTGTAGAAGGAGTCGTTGGCGAAATGCGTCGAGGATATTTCCTCGAACACGGCGCCATTCGCGCTCTCGAACGCGTGGCGCACGCCCGGCGCGATGGTGACGACCGATCCCGGCCCGCAGATCCGCTCCTCGTCGTCGAGGCGCAGACGCAATTCGCCGTGCAGCACGTGGAAGGTTTCTTCCTTGCAGCGGTGGAATTGTTCCGGATGCTTCTGGCCCGGCAACACGACGATCAGCTTCTTGCAATAGCCGCGGTTGACCACCGTCACCATGGTGATGCCATATTGATCGAACCGCTCGAGACCGAAGTGATGCGAAATTTCAAGCTCGGCCTCGCCGGGCACGACGCCCTTGCTCTCCTTCAGCAGGTTCTTGACCTGCGTGACGATGGAGAACACCCTGGCCCGCACCTCCTCGCGGCTGGTCGCGGCGGCGACGACCGGAGCTTGCGCGGCGATGTCCTCGGTCGCGGTGAAGATCGTATATTTCGACCAGTCGTTGGCGGTGATCTGGCCGGGCTGCCCCGGGATCGCGAAAAACACGTCCTCGTCGCGGATGCGCTCGCCCTTGGCGATCGGACGCTTCGCGAACACGCCGCGACGCAGATCGCGCAACGCGCTCAGTTCTTCCTTTGACGGCTCGATGCGCTCGCCGACGACGCCGGCGATCTCATATGCTTTCTTCGCCGCCAGCAGCCACGCGCGAGCCTGCTCGGGATTGGCCGAATAGGCGTTGAGCGGATAGGTCTCGGTCGGCACCCCGACATGTTTTTCGAACAGCGCCGCGCCCTTCGCGATGGCCATGGCGACTGGCATGGTTTCGTTGGGGTCTTCATGCGTCGAATAGCCGATGCGCATATTGCGATAGCGATCCTTCAGCACGTCGATCTGATTGAGCTGCAGGGCGGCGCTGGGCGTCGGATATTGCGCGATGCAGGCCATCAGCGCGAAATCCTTGTCGCGATGGCGCAGGAAGGACACGACATTGTCCATGTCGGCGCATTCGATGCCGGCCGTCGAGCCGATGATCGGCAGATCGACCGAGGCGATTTTTTCGAGCAGCGGCCAGTCCGTGAAGGAGCAGCTGGCGATTTTGAGAATGTCGAAGCCATCCTCGACGATCCGGTCGACCGAGGCCTCGTCGAACGGCGTGCACATCGCGAGAAAACCTTCCGCCTTGATGGCGGCCACGAGGCGGCGCGTCGCGTCGCGGTCGAGGCGCGTCTCGGAGAAGCGCTTGATGTATTTTATGTCCGTCCGATCCTTGAAGGCTGGATGGATGAAGGTGTCGAGCTCGCGAAATTGCAGCTTGAAGGCGAAGTTGAATTCGAACTCCCGCGCCAGCGCGCCGAACTCGGCGACCACGCGCAGGCCATGGTCGATATCGCCCATATGATTATTGGCGAGTTCGAAGATGAACAACGGCTCGGGAATGGTCTTGGTCGGCGCGGCGGTCGTCTTGTCAAGCATGATCGATGTCCGGTGTCGTCGCGGGCCGCCGCCGAAAATCGGAACGTCCCCGGTGCCTTGCGCCGCGATCAATTGGGGTGATCATTCGATGGATGCGATCGGCGTTGCGTGGCGACGATTATCCGGCGTCCATGGTTAATTAATCTTTACAATCTCCCGATTTCGCGGGCTCGGATCGCCCTCCGTTCGCGCGAGCGATTGGAAATCGGCGGATATGATGAAGCGGGAATGAGTTCGGCTCGGAAAATGCTTGCGCTTCTCGTAATGGTGAGACGCTTATGGTAGCGTCACGCGCGTGGCGCGATAACCTCAAAACCTCTGGAGCGCGCCAGTCGTTTGGCGGTTTTGACCTGATTTTTGAGAATGCCAATGAAACAGAGGGGTCGGCCGTGAAAATGAAATTTATCATGATTCCACTTATCGTAATTCTCGGCGTCGCGGCGGCCGCTTTGATCTCCCTCCCCGCTTTCGCCGCCACGGAGTTCAGCGTCACCAACAGCACCGACCATAAAATCACGGTCTCCAATGGCAAGGGACAATATATCTGGCTCGATCCGGCGACCTCATTCGCCACCCGTCTCGAGGCGACGATCGAGCCCGCGCCCGGCACGAAAGTCGAGTGGATAATCGTCACCGACACTGGCAAAAAATGCACCGCCGCCCAAGGCGACACGAACGGTTGGGACATTTCGGCCGCTGGTGGGACGCCGAACCCGTCCGACTTTTGCATCGTGCTCAACGTGTTCGAGCAAGGTTGCGTCGTGGGCGAGCTGAAGCAGTCGGCGCCGGCCACTTATTCCCTGCGAATGCATAAGTCCTTAACAAAGGACGAATGCGATCAAAAATACCTTGATGCGCACGCGACGCGCCCGGGCGGCGTGAGCGCCCCCTTTGGCGGCAACACCAATAACGCTATCGACGCGTTTTTCGCGAGGCTGGGATGCGTGCTGGCGGGGCGGAGCGCTTTGTCCAACCCATTCACTCTCGGCCAGACATGCGCGCCATAAAGGCCCGCCGCGGCGCGGGAAACAGGATATGAGCAAATTCCGCAAGCTCGCCACGACGGGCATCATCGCCACGACGCTTTTCGCCGCCGTCCTCGCTCCAACCCCCGCCTCGGCCTGGCGCGGGTGGCAGGGTTGGTTCGGCGAGGGCAGTTGGGACACGCCCGCCATCGTCGTCTTGGGAGGGCTCGTGCTCGGCAAGGTCGACACCTGCCGCTATCCGCCAGCCTGCGCCTGATCCCTACCCGGTTCGCTACCGCGTCGTCCAAAGCCCCGTTTACGACGACTGGGGAGCGTTTATCCGCCACCGGCGAATGCGCGTCGTTTGCTAGCGCCCGCACTCTGGACGAAATCTCCAAAAGAAAACCGCCGCGCAAAAGTGGAACGAAGCTCAACCGCGTGCGTTTTCCTTAAACTCGGCCTTGCGATGAATATGCCGAGGACAAGCGTATTGGAGGCAGGATATGAGTAAGCTCCGGAAGATCATCACCACTAGTCTTATCGCCATGACGCTGGCCACCGCCGTCCTCGCGTCAACGCCGGCATCGGCATGGTATCGGCGGTATGGTTGGTACGGCGGAGGATGGGGCTGGGGCGCACCCGCCATCGCGGCCATCGGATTGGGAGCCCTCGCCGTCGGGGCGGCGGCGGGAGCGGGAGCCTATCCTTTTTACGGCGGATGTAACGGCTATTACGGCTCTTGTGGCTATCCCGCCGCCTACGGCTATGCTTACCCGGCGCGATTTTGCGTCGCGCGAAGCCCCGTTTACGACGACTGGGGCAATTTTCTCGGCTACCAACGGATGCGCGTAGCTTGCTGAGACGGCGGCGCGCGGGGCTCCGCCTTCGACGGCGAGATCGCGGAACGGGGCCTCGACATCGACCGCGCTAAGCGGATGCGTCTGGCGTCAAGCTTTTCGGTCGCCGACACCTCTCGCGCATGAGCGGACTCACTCGTAGCAGGGACGGACGGACGAAAATAACCCTTTGCGGACGTCCGGCGGTTCACCTGACTTCGATCGAGCACGAACCGCGACTCCACCGCGCCTGCACTGACAAAATCGAAGAGGGCGACCTCAATCGGCCGCGCCCGCGATCTCGGTTCCGAGCGCATTGGATGCCGCCCATCGCGCCCTATATCGTGCCGGAAGCGCTCCAGCGACTTTCGGGGGCGCCTAGATGAGAAAAACGGCCATTCCCCAATTTTGGCTTCTCGGCGGCCACGCGACCTTCTTGGCCCGTCAGCCTTCGCGCTGGGAATGGCCCTCCCGCCGCATCGGCAAGGCCTGTTCCAGCCCAGCACATGGTGCGAGGGCGCCACATCGACGGCGATGATCAAGGAGATTTGCTATGGAAGACCGACAGATTCAAGCGGCTCTGGATCGCCACTGGGCCGCCTCCGATGCGAACGACTTCGAGGTAGAGCACCAGATTTACCTTGAGGACGCGGTGCTCGAATATCCTCAATCGGGCGAGCGCATCCGCGGGCGGCGGAAGATTCAGTCGTCTCGCGCCGCGCAGCCGAACCGGAAACGCTTCACGGTGCGGCGGATTATTGGCGTGGGCGATCTCTGGGTCACTGAATTTGTCCTGACCTATGATGGGCGGCCGTCTTACACAGTGAGCATCATGGAGTTCCTCGATGGGAAGGTGGCCCGCGAGACCCAGTATTTCGGCGATCCGTTCGAGCCAGGGCCTTCGCGCGCGCAATGGGTCGAGCGGATGGCCTGAGCCGCCGCATGGATGGCCATCCGCCGCTCGCTCGCTGGGAGCTGCCGATTGATACGGTTTCGCTCGCCCGCTATCTCATTGGCAAGCTATTGGTCCGGGAGTTGCCCGAAGGCGTCGCCAGCGGTCGGATTGTCGAGACCGAGGCGTATATCGTCGGCGACGCCGCCGGGCACGCCTACCGTGGGATGACTCCGCGTAATCGTTCGCTGTTTCTCGAGCGTGGGCACGCCTATATTTATTTCGCCTACGGCAGCTCATACATGATGAATGTATCGAGCGAGACGCCCGGGACCGGAGCCGGCGTACTGATCAGGGCGCTCGAACCGCTCGAAGGCATCCCGATCATGCAGCTAAATCGCGGCGTCGAGCGCTTGCGCGACTTGGCGCGAGGACCAGGAAGGCTCGCCGCGGCGTTGCGGATCGATCGTTCGCTCGATGGGCTCGATCTTTGCCGAGACGGCCCTCTATGGCTCGGACGCGGTGACCACGAAATTGGCGAAATCGGACAGAGCATCAGGATCGGCATTTCGCGGGATGCGAACCGCCTTCTGCGATTTTATCTTCGCGACAGTCCGTTCGTCAGCGGCCCAAGATCGCTGACGGAATAAGAAACCGCCACGGCCGCCCTCCTCCTCTCTTGAAAGGGAGTCAGGACTCGAAGCGCCGCTTCCTCCGCCCGCGGTCCCGGCTCGGTGCATGCATTCCTCGGCCGCATAGGAATGCGCCGACCATCGGTGTAGCCAATATGGCTCCAAGTATCAGATTCAAAATACCAATATTGCGGTCCCCACGACCTCCGCTCACCCCGTCACATTCCCCTCCACCCGCAGCCGCGGATAACTCCTCCCGCCCGGCGCCAACAAATCGCCCTCCAAAACCCTCGGCCCCGCCATCGCGACGATGGCCGCCTTGCGCGAGCCCGTGATTTTGTTGCGGTCGATCGCGCCTTCGCCGACCCGGAGGCCCGTCGCGAAGGCGATTCCGTAATCGGCGCCCGAAATGAGATTGCCTTCCGCGCGAAGATTTTCGCGGTAGCCGCCGAGCATGACGCCGATCCAGGCCGGGCCGATAATATTATTGCCGGCGATCTCACAATTGCGCTCGGCCAATATTCCGGTCATCCAGAACATCGCCGGGCCGAATTCGCTGTCGGGATGGGTTTCCCGCAGATTGGCGACCGTGTTGCCGGTGACGACGCCAATATCCGTGCCGGACTCGGCGTTGGCGAGCGCTATCCCACCGCCGGCGTCGAATATTTTATTTTCACGGAATGTCGCGCGCTTGGCTCCGAATTCGGCATACATCGCCTTTTCGCCAAAGCCCTTGCAGTCGTTGCCGATGACCAGAATATCATGGCCGGCGTTGTTGCGCACGGCGGTATAGGCGCAGCGGTATATTTTGTTGTTCTCGACCCGCACCGAGCCCGAGCCCCAGATGCTCACGCCATTGCCATAGGGGCCGTCGCCGCCGGAAATATTATGGATGTCCTCGATGATGTTGTTTCGTATGCGCGAACCTTCGTACCGCCCCGCCTGACTGGTCCAGACCATGACGCCATTATCGCCGCAATCGCTGATATGATTGCCGTCTATGTCGAATCCGAGCCCGTCGAGCGAGTGAAAGCCGGCGCCCTGGACATGCTCGATTCTATTTTGCGCGAAAACCCCGCCGCAGCGCGTGAGATTGACGCCATGGCCCGAGGAATTTTTTATTCCGCAGCCGCGAATGGCAAGACCCGCCGCGTCCTGGAAGTCGAGCAATCCCCGCTTGGCCTCGACCATATTATCGCCGCCGTCGAAGACTATGGATTCGAGCGTGACGCCGCTGGAGCCAGTGGCGTGGAGCAGTGGGCCGGGGCCGATGAGTTTTAGCGTCGAACCGCCGGGGGCGCCGATGAGACGGGCGCCGGGCGGCAGTTCCAGCGAGCGGATCGCGGTGACGCCGGGGGGAAGCCGCGTGACGCCGGAGCGGAGTCGCTCGGCGAGTTCGCCGGTCTGGTCGCGCGCCTTCGCCGAAAATGGCGAGGCGAGGCAGCCCGCCGTGAGACCGAGCAAGCCCCTGCGCGTCGGATGCGCGAAAATGCGCGTTCGCGCATGATTGATGCGTGTCATTGCGCGATTGTAGCCGCCGGCCGCGCGCCGTCGAGGCGCGTCTCGCGACAGGGTGAACAAGGGGGCCGGGCGGGCTGGCGGCGCGGGTCGCCCGCCACGCGCGGCGAGAAAAGCCCGCGCATTGGCATGTCGATCAACTGACCCGCGTTGCAAAAGCCATTTGCGGCCGTGGCTCGCGGGCGCGGCGCTTCCCTCTTCTTGGGAAAATGCTAGGAAGTGCCAGGACTAGAGCGTCTTCGAGCGAAGCGGACGCCGATTCGCGTGGAGAAAACACGTTAAAACAATAACTTGGAGTATTCTCTCGTTTCGCGGAAGCGAGAGAACGCTAGAGGCCCAGAAAAAATGTCGAACGATCAAAACACGCCGCAAGACAAGCGAAAAGTCGAAGCCCGCGTCCCCCGCGGCTTCGCCGACCGCGGCGGCGCCGAACTCGCCGCCGCCGCCAAAATGCTGGAGGCGATTCGCTCCGTCTATGAGCTTTATGGCTTCGAGGCGCTTGAGACGCCGGCGATCGAATATACCGACGCGCTCGGCAAATTCCTGCCCGATCAGGACCGGCCCAACGAGGGCGTGTTCTCGTTTCAGGACGACGACGAGCAATGGCTGTCGCTGCGCTACGATTTGACGGCGCCGCTGGCCCGCTATGTCGCGCAGAACTTCGACGCGCTGCCAAAGCCTTATCGCTCCTATCGCGTCGGGCAGGTCTATCGCAACGAGAAGCCGGGACCGGGACGCTTCCGCCAGTTCATGCAGTTCGACGCCGATACGATCGGTTCAAGCTCGCCCGCCGCCGACGCCGAAATCTGCATGATGGCCGCCGACACGCTGGAGCGGCTCGGCGTCAAGCGCGGCGATTACGTCATTAAAATCAACAGCCGCAAGGTGCTGGACGGGGTGATGAAGGCCGTGGGGCTCGACGGCGTCGAGAACGCCGGACGCCGCCTGACCGTGCTGCGCGCCGTCGACAAGCTCGACCGGCTCGGCCCGGAAGGCGTGAAGCTCTTGCTCGGCGCCGGCCGCAAGGACGAGAGCGGCGATTTCACCAAAGGCGCCGAGCTCGGCCAGGAGGCGATCGACACGATCATGTCCTTCAGCGCCGGCGACCAATATATGGACGGCAAGCCGAGCTTCGATCTCTTCGGCCTGCTCGGCAAGAGCGACATCGGCGCGCAAGGCGCCGAGGAACTGATGGAGATCGAGGATCTCGCGCGCGACGCCGGCTATGGCTTCGACCGCATCCGCATCGACCCGTCGGTCGTGCGTGGGCTCGAATATTACACCGGGCCGGTGTTCGAGGCGGAGCTGACTTTCGAGACAAAGGACGAAAAGGGCAATCCGGTGCGCTTTGGCTCGGTTGGCGGCGGCGGGCGCTACGACGGGCTGGTCGGCCGATTCCGCGCGGAAGATATCCCGGCGACGGGGTTTTCGATCGGCGTGTCCCGCC